>NZ_JBSGSG010000011.1:0-183582 GCF_053606765.1 Streptomyces sp. NPDC055189 | reverse complement strand
CCCCTGCACGAGGGGGCGGGCCCATCGGCGTACGCGGCCCCGGCGACTCAGCCGAAGATCACGCAGGAGGCGGCCGGAGCCTCGACGGACCCCGCGCGGCGCGGGATGCCGGTCTCCGGGTCGACGGCGAACCAGGTCACGTCGCCGGACCGCTCATTGGCCGCGTACAGGAAGCGTCCCGACGGATCGAGGGCCAGGTCACGCGGCCAGTGGCCGCCGCACGGCACGGTGGCGGTGAGCCGCGGCCGGTCCCCCGCCTCGTCGAGCGCGAGCACCGAGATGACGTCCTGGCCGCGGGTCGCGGTCCACAGGAAGCGGCCGTCGGGCGCGACGACGACCTCGGAGGGGTAGGCCTCGCCGTCGCCGTCCGCGGGCCCCGGCAGGACGGCCGCCTCGCCGAGCGGCTTGAGGGCCCCCTCGGCGGCGTCCCAGGCGCAGATCGTGATGGTGGGGGCGAGCTCGTTCAGGACGTACGCACGGTCGCCGCGCGGATGGAACGCGAGGTGCCGCGGTCCTGAGCCCGGCCGCAGCGCGATCTCGCGGTGCAGCACCGGCTCGCCGGCCGCCGTGAGCTCGCAGACGCGTACGGAGTCGGTGCCGAGGTCGACGCTCACCGCCCAGCGGCCGCTGGGGTCGGGCAGGACCTGGTGGGCGTGCGGCCCCTGCTGGCGCTGCGGGTGGGGTCCTGAGCCGGTGTGCTGCAGGACGCCGGATGGCGTGCGGGTGAGGCTGCCGTCGGGGCGCACGGGCACGGCGGTGACGCTGCCGGAGCCGTAGTTGGCGGTCAGGACGTGCCCGGCGTGCACGGCGATATGCGTGGGCGCGGCCCCGCCGACGGCAACCGGCGGCCCGGCCTGCTCCGGCTTGTCGCCGTCGATGCGGTACGCGGCGACGGCACCGTCCGACGTCTCGCTGACGGCGTAGAGCGTGTCGCCCGCGGCCGACAGGGCGAGGTACGAGGGGTCGGCGATCGTTTCCGTGGCGCCCAGGACGGTCAGCGCACCGCTGTCCGCGTCGACGGCGGCGGTGAGGATCCCGGCCCCGCCCGCCGCGGTGAAGGATCCGATGTACGCCCGTTGGCTCTCGCCCTGCCTGCCGCCGACCACTGCGTTCCCCTCTCGACTCTCGACCGAGCACCCGCGAACAGGGGGCGCTCGTGCGGCAGACGCTAGCAGTCGGTCTAGACCAACGCGCTCTAGACCGGAGCGCCCCGGACCAGGGCGGCGCCGCTCTCGCCGCGCGCCCTGGCGAGGGCCTCGGGGTGGTGGACGTAGGCGGGGTGCCGTTCCACGGTGTCGTACGTGCGGTGGAAGACGGGTGTCGCGCTGCCGGACAGCGGCGGCACGATCCAGGACCAGTCGGCGCCGACGGTGCGGCCCTTGCTCTCCTCACGACCCAGGTGGGTCAGGAAGCGCCGGGACTCCGTGTGGTGGTCGGTCATGGTGACACCGGCCCGGTCGAAGGAGTGGAGCACCGCCCGGTTGAGCTCGACGAGGGCGCGGTCCTTCCAGAGCGAACGGTCGCTGGCCGTGTCGAGCCCGAGCCCCTCGGCGACGCGCGGCAGCAGGTCGTAGCGGTCGCTGTCGGCGAGGTTGCGGGCGCCGATCTCGGTGCCCATGTACCAGCCGTTGAACGGAGCGGCGGGGTAGCAGACGCCGCCGATCTCCAGGCACATGCCGGCCAGCGCGGGCACCGCGTGCCAGCGCAGCTCCAACCCCGCCCACCAGGCGTGATCGGGGTGTTCGATCGGGACTTCGAGGACGGCGTCGGGCGGCAGCCAAAACCAGCGGGGCCGGTCGTCGCCGGCCCCCTGGACCACCAGGGGCAGTACGTCGAAGGGGGTGCCGGGGCCGCCGGGCCAGCCGAGGCGGCGGGCGAACGCGGTGATCCCGGCGTTGCGCGGGTCGCCGACGACCTGTCCGCCGGGGCGCTCGTACCCCGCGTACCGGATGAGCTGCTCGTTCCAGATCCGGGGTCCCGGCCTGCCCGGCGCGTCGGGGGCGAAGACGGTGATCAGGGGCCTGATCCGCCGCCCGTCGCTGACGGCCCGGCGCAGGTGCTCCGCCGACGCGGCCGCGATGTCCCCGGCGGCGGTCAGCTCCCTGCGGTCCAGGACGTGCAGGGAGCGCCAGTAGAGGCGCCCTATGCAGCGCGCCGCGTTGCGCCAGGCCAGCCGTGCGCCGAAGACCAGCTCGTCGTGGGTGTGGCGGTAGGTGCCCGTCCCGTCGATCTCGGCGAACACCCGGGCGATCCGTGCGGCGGGATCACCGCGGCGGGTCTCGCCGTGGTGCAGACGGATGAACTCGGCGGCCGCCCGGCGCAGGGCGGGCCCTTCCGGGGCGGCGCGCCGGTGGGTGTCGGCCTGATCCGCGGCTCCGCATCCCCGCGTACCGCTGTCCGCAGGGGTTCCGTTTCCGGCCCTGCGCAGGAAATTCCGCATGGTGCACCCCCAGGAGGCGGCTCCGGGGCGCGAACCGCTCCCGCACGGCCCGCACGTCTGTTAGCCGCGGAGTTACCCCTCCGGCGGGGTGATCCACCCTGTATGTGCCCGGTGAACATGCCTCAGAGGCGGGCCGGATGTCCATGCCACGGCCGGAAACGGCAGGCCGGTGGGGCGGGCCGGCGTGGGGTTCACGGTCAGGGAGAGGCGGCCGCGGCCGTGGTCCGCGCGGCGTCCTTGATGGCGGGCAGTGCGAGGGCGCCGGCCAGTTCCGTCAGTTCCTCGTCGGTCGGGCGGACGGGCCCCTCGGCGCCGTCTTCGGCGAAGGCCCGGATGCGCGGGGTGCGGATCCCGGTCTTGTCAGCGATCGCCTGCGGCGTCAGATGACGGCGGCGCATGGTCTGTTGGAGTAGCTGAGACAGGTCGTCCATTGGCCTCTCCTGCCCGGCCCGCGCGCTCCCATGCCCTGCGCGTCGGGCCATGGCGGGCATCGCGCGGCGCCCGGGGGTCCGTCACCGGGGCAGGACGGCCCGGATGGTCTTGCCGTTCGGGTGCCTGGCCACGGTGACCTCCTTGGCCATGTGCTGGACCATGGGCCAGCCGAAACCGCCGGTGCCGCCTGCCAGGTCGGGCGCCCGTTCCTGGGGCGGGCGCGGATCGGCGTCGCCGACCACTACCGCTATGCCGTCCGGCTGTGCCTCCAGGCGCAGGGAGCACGAGGCCCCGCGTGCGTGCCGTACGACGTTCGTGACGAGTTCGGAGACCGCGAGTTCGACGCTCGCGGCGTCCTGGAGATCCACGGCGGGTCGGAGCCTGCCGACGAAAGCGCGGGCGAAATCCCGTGCGTGGGAGACGGCTTCAGGCGTCTTGTCGAACACCGCCTGCTCCGTCGGTCCGGTGTCCAGTTGCATCCCGTGCGTCCTCATGAGCCCTCCTCGTATGGGGTGGCCTCTGTCCGAATATGGGGTGGCCGCTGTCCGAGATGCACACTTGCCCGGCAATGCGGAACCTGTAACCCTCGGACGGCCAACGGATCTTGTTGCGCGACGGGTGGCATGAAGCACCGAGGGGTGGGTACGTGCGCTTCACCGGCCGGTCGGGGGACGACGGAGGGGCCGGCGGACTGGGGAGGAAAATGATGACTGTGGTCACCGGGACTTCGACGGACACCGGCATCGCGGCATTGCCGGAGATCGTCTCGCCCCAGGGGGTCGAGCCGAAGGACGCCCGTGACCTGTCGAAGCTCTTCTTCACCAGGCTCGCCACGCTGGAGGAGGGCACGGCCGAGTACCAGTACGCCCGCAACACCCTCGTCGAGATGAACATGTCGCTCGTCCGGTACGCCGCCGGTCGGTTCCGCCACCGCAGCGACGACATGGAGGACATCGTCCAGGTCGGCACGATCGGCCTGATCAAGGCCATCGACCGCTTCGAACTCTCCCGCGAGGTCCAGTTCGCCACGTTCGCCGTGCCGTACATCGTCGGTGAGATCAAGCGGTTCTTCCGCGACACGTCGTGGGCCGTCCACGTTCCGCGCCGCCTCCAGGAGGCCCGCGTCGAGCTGGCCAAGGCGACCGACGAGCTGAGCACCCGCCTGGGCCGCGCGCCCAAGGTCGCCGAACTGGCCGAGCTGATGGACCTCACCGAGGACGAGGTCATCGAGGCCCGCCAGGCCGCCAACGGCTACAACTCCACCTCCCTCGACGCCACCGTGCACGGCGACCGTGACGACAGCCAGGCGGCCATCGCCGACTTCATCGGCGAGGAGGACCCCGCCATGGAGCTCGTGGAGGACTTCCACGCCCTCGCCCCGCTGCTCGCCCAACTCAGCGAGCGCGACCGGCAGATCCTGCGTCTGCGGTTCGTCGACGAACTCACCCAGTCGCAGATCGGCGAGCACCTGGGCGTCTCCCAGATGCACGTCTCACGCCTCCTGTCGCGCACTCTGGCCCGCCTGCGCGCCGGCATGCTCACCACCCGCTGACGGTGCCGGCCGCGGGACGGCGGGGCAAAGCGGGATCTCGGCCCCTCGCGGGGCGCTAGCATCAGTGAGCCGCTGATGTCCGAACCCGAAGGCGACTCCCCCACGATGGCCGACGACGCATACCTCTTCCTTCTTCCCGACCAGCGCCCCCGCCTCGGGGCGGCCCTGGCTGCCGTCGGCGCCCTGGAGTGCGCGGAGACCCCCGCCGTCCGCGGCTGGCTGCAGGCTCATGACGCTTCGGCCTCGTCCGAACTGGTCCGGGTCCTGCCCGCCGACGCGGAGGCGTTGATCCCCGAGGAGGCCGAGCGCCTGCCCATCCCGCTGAGCGAGGAGGAAGCGCTGCGGGTCCAGCAGGAGTGCGCGCCCCAGTCCGTCACGGACATGGAGGGCGAACTCCTCGAGTTCCGGGAGACGACCCGGGACTGGGAGGCCCTGGTGCACCGGGCGCTCGCCGCGGGCGTTCCCGCGCCGCGCATCGCCCGGCTCACCGGCCTCGACCCGCAGGAAATCGGCCGTCTGACCGTGTGACGTCCGGCCGCGCGTGAGGCGTGTGAGGCGTGTGAGACCCCCGGCCGCTAACGCGCGGCGTCCTGCCGCTTCGTGAAGCGGTGCCACCAGTGCCGCCGCCGGGGGTGCACGGCGCGGCCCAGCCTGCGGCCGACCAGCAGGTAGCCGAGGACGGCGCCCGTGGTGTTGAGCAGGACGTCGTCGACGTCGAAGGCCCGGCCGGTGACGAGCATCCCCTGGGCCAGTTCGACGAGCAGCATCACCAGTGCCGTAAGGGCGATGACGCGTATGAGACCGCGGGCCCGGGGCACGAGCACCGGCAGCAGCATGCCGAAGGGCAGGCCGAGGACGATGTTGCCGCCGAGCTGCTTGACGGTGTCGCGGAACGCGGGTTGCCCGAGGTAGTCGCGGATCGAATCGCCGGGGCGCAGGTTGCTGTGCGTCAGGGATTCGGATGCGGCGGAGGGTTCGAGCGTCAGCCGGGCGAGGAGCACGGCGAAGACCACCGTCCCCGCGAAGGCCGCCAGCATGGCCATCGCACGCGCCCAGCCGGAGAGCGGCGGCGCACCGGGAACGCTCCCGCCCCCGGATTCCTTCGCGGTCTTGCTCTGCGGAACTGTCCGTGCCATCACGATCCTCCAGTCAGGGAGCGGGGTGGTGCGCCGACATCAGGTGGGGTCCGTACGTCCGAACAGACCGGCGTGGCCCGGCGGGAGCTGGGTGAGAATGCGGCGCAGCAGTGCGTCGTCGGCGACCTCCGCGACCGTGGCGAGCACCGCGGTGACGGCGCGGCGGGCCTGTCCCGCGTCGACGTCGACGCGCGCGCCCACCTCCGCGACGAAGGCCGCGGGCGTCAGGGGTTCGCTGGCCGGTGCGCCCTCGTTGAGCAGCGGTCCGCACTGGCGGGGCAGCAGCCGGGCCAGATCCGTGCGGTCGTCGCCCACCAGATGCGCTCCCAGGACCTCCAGGACGCTCTGCACCGCCCCGGCGGCCTCCTGGCGGACCACGTACCCTCCGCGTTCCTGGACTCGGTCAAGCAGCACTTCCACGGGCTCGTTCACGACCGCTCCTTCCTTCGGGCTCGTCGGTGTGGTGGGCGCGGGACGGCTGCAGGACGCTGTCGGCCACGTCGAGCAGCGAGTGGCCGTCGCTCGCGCTCACTTCCTGCAGCCACGCAAGCCCCTCGGCGACGGCGCAGTCCTGGCGGGCGGCGACATGCTCGGCCGCCTGGTGGATGCGCTCCCAGCGCGCCGCACGCGTGCTGGTGGTCCACACCGGGCGCCGGCAGCCGGTGCCCGCGTGCACGGGCCGCCAGCGCATCAGGGCGTCCAGGGCGAGAGCGGCGGCGCGTTGCGCGTGGGTGATGTGGGTGGAGGTCACCTCGGTGCACTCGCTGTAGTAGAGACAGAGCACGCCGACCGGTGTGTGCCGGGAGTGCAGCGGCAGAGCGAGCACCCGCCGGGTGCCGGGCAGTTCGTCGGCCAGGGGCGGTCCGGTGCGGCACGGGTAGTCGCGCAGGTCGGGCACGAACACGGGCTGCATCCCCAGGGCCGCGCTGACCGAGGGGCCGTCGGCGCGGGTGAACTGGGCGGCCTCGGCCTGCAGCGCGGGTTCGTCGGTGGCGTGCAGCAGTTGCCAGTGTTCGAGCCGGGGCAGCCAGGACAGGGCCGCTCGCTGCGCGCCGAGGGACTGGGTGAAGGCGGTGCAGAGCCGGTTGGGCAGCGCGCGTCGCCCGACGGCGGCCGCGACCGACACGTCATGCACGATCGACGGTGATTCCTCCTGCATGGTCAGCATCCCTCTCAGTCGCGCGCCTCACGGTCCGCCGGCACCCTCCGGGCGGAGGCGCACGGCTGGGCCCGGCACCCGAAGGAGCGGAAGTCCGTCTACCACGCGATGGGCCACCTCATGTCTGGCCGTCCGGTGTCTTCGATCGACGTGAGCCGTCCGGTTTGGCAGAGCGGCGGGGATCGTGCCTGCTCAGGCCCCGATCAGCGGCGTACGAGTCGGGGTGCGCAGCGGCACGGCCAATTCGACGAGTGCCTTCTCCAGGCCGTGCAGATGGGCGAGCACGGGCTCGGCGGCGCCGGGCTGCGGCACGGTGACGGCGTCGGCGGCCGGTCCGTGTCCCGGCTCCGGCGCGGTGAGTGCCTCCACGGCGGACTCCACGCGCCAGCAGGCGGCGGCGAGCCGGTCGTCGTGCGAGGCCTCGGGGTCCGCTGCGATCGAGGCGAGCCCGCGCACCTCGCGGGCGCAGGCGTCGAGCAGGGCGAGCACCTGCCGGGCACGTTCCTTGCGGGCCCGCAGCGGGCTGAAGGGGTGGACCAGCGGGGCCAGCGAGAACCGCACCTTGCCAAGGAGCTGCTCCAGCTCGGCGACGCGCGGCGCGGGATCGGCGCTCCGGGATCCGGCGAGCCGGGCCGCGGCCTCCTCCGTGCAGGCGTGCACGCACCGCAGGGCGCGCTCGATCCAGGCGTTGGTGGTGGCGTGCGTGGTGACGGGCAGCACGAGGAGCACGGCGAGCACGGCGCCGAGCGCGCCCACGCCGGTCTCCGCGACCCGCAGGGCGAGCAGTCCCGGGTTGAGCACCCCGAGCAGGCCGTAGAGCACCCCGGCCATCACCGTGACCGCGAGCATCATCCAGGTGTACGAGACCGCGGCCGTGTAGAAGATCCCGAACACGCTGATCGCGACGATGACCGCCGAGGGCACCGGCGCGCCGTGCAGCGGGACCGCGAGGACGAAGCCAGCGCCGATGCCGATGACCGTGCCGAGCACCCGCCGGAAGCTGCGCACCAGGGTCTCCCCGCTCGACGCGGTGTTCACGAACACCCACCAGGTGGCGCCCACGGCCCAGTACCACCGCTGGTCGGAGAGCACCTGCCCCGCCGCCAGCGCGAAGGCGCCGCCCAGCGCCGCCTGGACCGCCTGCCGGGTGGTGGTCCTTGCCAGGCCCCTGCCGCCGGGCGGCGCGGGCACGGCCGCGGGCGGCAGGCGGCGCTCGTAGCACCAGAGGCCGAAGCGTACGGCCGACGAGGCGCACAGCGACATCAGGATCGCGGCGAACAGCTCGGGCAGCTGCCCCGGCCCCGTGTGCAGGAACTGCGTGGCGAAGAACATCATGAAGGCGAACACCCCGAGCGAGTGCCCGCGCGGCCCCCACCGCCGCGCGTACACGCCCGCGCCCATGACGGCGAGAAAGGCGGCGTCCCGCGCCACGGGCACGTCGTGCAGCGCCGCCGCGACGGCGAGCACGGGGAACCCGACGGCGGGCAGCAGGGCCGTGGTGATCGCCTGCCCCCTGACCGTCGCGTCACCCACGGTGAAGAGAGCGAGAAGCGCGGCGAGCCCACCGGTGATCGCCGCGGCGAGCGAGTGCCCGGCCAGACCGCACACGGCCACCGCGAGCGCGATGCCGATGACGGCCCGCGTGGCGAACCGCAACCGCATCCGTCCCGGATCCGGCGCCGTGAACACGCTCCTCAGCACAGCTTCCCCGCCCCTTTCGCGTTCAGCCCGTTCGAACCGTCCGCTGGAAAATCGAAATGCCCGCATGAAAAAGGCGCCGCGGGAATCCGCAGCGCCATCGACAGCCACATCAGACCATCCGGAGTCCTGCTGGCTCAACAGGCACCAGTTTCACTGAACCATTGGCTCACCCTTGTACGCTCGTTCCGAGCCACAAGAGGGCCAACGGACCATGTCCGGCGCCACCGCGCCGCTCTCTCGTTTCGGGGGTGCCGGACGGGGTAGTCGAGCGCTCTCGACGTCAGTGCTCGCGCCAGTGCTTAGGAGAGTGGCCATGCCCGGAGTCATCAGCCGCATCAAGCAGTTCGTCCGGAGTCCCCAGGGACAGCGCACGATCCGTCAGGCCCGCCGGGCCTCGGCCGATCCCAGGAGGCGGGCCCAGGCCAGGCGGATGCTCGGCAAGTTCCGAGGGCGCCACTGAGCGGCGCCACTGAGCCGGGCGCAAAGGCCCTCAGGTGCCCGCGTCCCGCCCGCCGGGCGAGATCAGTCCGCTCTCGTAGGCGAGCACGACGGCCTGGACGCGGTCGCGCAGGTCCAGTTTGGACAGGATGCGGCCGACGTGCGTCTTGACCGTGGTCGGGCTGAGGAAGAGGCGCTCCGCCAGCTCCGCGTTGCTCAGGCCCGTCGCGAGCAGCCGGAGCACTTCGAGTTCGCGGGGCGTCAGACCGGAGAGGTCGCGGTGCAGGGGAGCCGGCTCGGCCTCCTCGCGGGTGGCGAAGCGTTCGATGAGGCGACGGGTGATCGCGGGCGCGAGCAGGGCGTCACCGGACTGCACGAGGCGCACGGCGGCCACGAGATGCTCCGGGGTGACGTCCTTGAGCAGGAAGCCGCTGGCGCCGGCGGTGAGCGCCGCGTAGACGTAGTGGTCGAGGTCGTACGTGGTGAGGATGATGACCCGCGTCTCGTGCGGGCCTTCCCCGCCCAGGATCCGCCGGGTGGCCTCGATGCCGTCCATCTGCGGCATCCGGATGTCCATCAGGACGACGTCGGGCCGGGTGCGCCGGACGGCGGCGACCGCCTCGGCCCCGTCCGCCGCCTCGGCCGTCACCTCGATGCCGTCGGCGGCCAGGATCATCCCGAAGCCGGTGCGCACGAGCGCCTGGTCGTCGGCGATGACGATGCGCAGCGGGGGTCTGCTCATGAGGTCCGCCAGGGTATGCGGGCCATGATGCGGTAGCCGCCCGTGGGGGTCGGCCCCGCGGTGAGTTCGCCGTTGTACACCGCGAGGCGCTCGCGCAGTCCTATGAGGCCGCGGCCGTTGCCGTCCGTCCGTGGGGCGTCCCGCACGCCTCCGGTGTCGACGACCTCGATCTCCAGGCAGTCGTCGGTCCGGCCGACGGTGACAAAGGCTTCGGCGCCGGGCGCGTGCTTGATGGTGTTGGTCAGCGCCTCCTGGACGACGCGGTAGGCCGCGAGGTCCGTGCCGGGCGACAAGGACTGCGGCGGCAGGTCCACCGCGACGCCGACCGGTGTCCCCGCGGCCCGTACGCGCTCGATCAGGGCGTCGAGCTGTCCGAGGCCCGGCTGCGGTTCCAGGCCGTCGGCGGGGCTGTCGGGGCGGCCGGTGTCGGGCGCGGCCAACAGGCCCATCACATGCCGCAGTTCGGCCATGGCCGCCCGTCCCCCGGCCTCGACCGCGAGGAGTGCTTCCTTCGCCCGCTCCGGCGTCGCGTCCATCACCTTGCGTGCCGCGCCCGCCTGGATCACCATCACGCTCACATTGTGCGTGACGACGTCGTGCAGTTCGGCGGCTATGCGGCTTCTCTCCTCGTCCACCGCCCGGCGCATGGCCTCGCCCTGGGTCTGCTGCAACTGCGCGTACCGGTCCCGGCTCGCCGTCAACTGCCGCCGCCACAACCTGACGAGGCCGGCGAGGACCCCCGCGAGGAACAGCACGACCGCCGGGCTCGACCAGCCCGGAAGGATGGCCTCCGAGTCCCGGAACGCGATACCGGCCAGGACGGCGGCGCCGAGCAGCACGACCATCGCCCGCAGCCGGTAGCGGCTGTACATGACGGCGCTGTAGGCACCGATGACGCAGGTGAGGACGTTGATCCAGGAGGTCCTGTCCTCGCCGACGGCAAGCGCCACGACCAGCACCGCCGTGAACGCGGCCAGCGGATAGCGGCGCCGGAACGCCAACGGCAGCGCCGAGAGGACGACGAGCGGCCAGGGCGCCGCGTAGATCTCCGGGTCCGGCACCGCGCCGGGCCCCAGCGGCGGCGGCTCGGGTGCCGGAGGCGGCGCGGAGGGCCCGGCCGGCACGTCCTGCCCGATCGCGGCAGGACCGCTGTCGGGGTAACGCGCCGCCACGATCAGGGCGATGACCGTCAGCACGACCGCGAGGGCAGCGTCGACGCGCACCGCCCGGCGCGAGAGCGGGGCGGGCCGCTCCTCCGGGCGGAACGCGTCGCGCAGTTGCTGACGCCATCCGCGCCGGTCTTCCGTGTCCACCGGCTCATTGTGCGACCCGCCCGCTCCGGTCCGCATCAGCCTGCACGGCCGGGGTGCCGTCCCACAGGAGTACGTCGCTGTGATGACCCCGCGGCGGGGTCGTCCGCGCGGAGCACCGGATGTCGGTGCCGCGGCCGACGCGCCCCAACGGCGTGCGCTCCTACGTTCGCTGAGCCGGACCGGACCGGCCACCGCCTCAGCCATCAACCGCAAGGACGGACCCCTGACATGACTGACGTGATCGAACTGGCGGGCGTGGCCAAGCGCTACGACAGCGCCGGCGCGCCCGCGCTCGGGCCGCTCGACCTCGGCGTCGCTGCCGGTGAAGCCCTCGCCGTGACCGGCCCGTCCGGCAGCGGCAAGTCCACGCTCCTCAATCTCGTCGCCGGCCTGGACAAGCCGACGCAAGGCACGGTCACGGTGGCGGGCCGGCGCATCGATCGGCTGAGCGAGCACGCGCTGGCCCGCTTCCGCCGCGAACGGATCGGCATGGTCTTCCAGTTCTTCAATCTGCTCGACGACCTCACGGTCGAGGACAACATCCGGCTGCCCGCCCAGCTCACGGGCACGGCACGGAAGGAGGCCGCCGCCCGCACCGCCGAGCTCATGGAGATCCTCGGCATCCAGAAGCACGCCCGCGCCTATCCGGGCCGCCTGTCCGGCGGTGAACGCCAGCGCGTCGCCGTGGCGCGTGCGCTGGTCAACCGTCCCGCCCTGCTCCTCGCCGACGAACCGACCGGCGCGCTCGACACCGCGTCGGGCCACGACGTCCGCGAGCTGCTCGTGGATCTGCACCGCGGCGGCCAGACGATCGTCCTGGTCACGCACGACCTGGCGCTCGCGGAGGCCTGCGCGAGCCGCACGATCCACCTGGTCGACGGGCAGCTCGCCCTCGACACCCGTGCGCGGGTGCTCCGGTGAGGCGCTTCGGCAGCGGCGCGCTGGGCCGCGTGGTGCGCTCCGGAGTGGGCCGGCGGCGGGTACAGACCCTGGTGATCGCCGTGGCCACGATGATGGCCGTGGCATCGGCCGTGGTCGCCGGGTCCCTCATGGTCGCCGCGAACGCCCCCTTCGACCATGCCTTCGCGCGGCAGCACGGGGCGCACCTCACCGCGCAGTTCGATCCGGCCAAGGCGAGCGGGGCCCGGATCAAGGCAACCGGACAACTGGACGGCGTCAGCGCGAGCGCGGGCCCGTACCCGCTCACGACCATCCACATGGCCGCCGGGGGCGGCCATGTGCCCGGCCTGACGCTGGCCGGGCGCTCCGCTCCGCACGGCGCCGTGGACGACCTGGACCTGCGGTCGGGGCGGTGGGCGAAGAAGCGGGGCGAGGTCGTCCTGTCCGAGTCGTTCGCCGGGCCCGCGTCCGAGCCAGGCTCCACCCTGCAGATTTCGGACGCCGAGGGCGCCCGGACCCTCACGGTCGTCGGCATCGCCGTGTCGGTCAGCAAGACCGCGGACGCGTGGGCCACCCCCGCCCAGGTCCGTGCGCTGGCTTCCGAAGAGAACCCCGTCGCCGGCCAGATGCTCTACCGCTTCGACTCCGCGGGAACGAAGGCGGACATCGCCGACGGCCGCAGGAAGATCGCGGCCGCGGTGCCGTCCGGTGCGCTGCAGGGCACCCAGTCCTACCTGGACACCAAGCGCGCCGCCGATCAGAACGCGGCACCGACCATCCCGTTCCTGATCGCGTTCGGTGTGCTCGGCATCGCCATGTCCGTGATCATCGTCGGCAGTGTGGTCAGCGGCGCGGTCGGCATGAGCCTGCGCAGGATCGGCATCCTCAAGGCCGTCGGCTTCACGCCGCGCGAAGTGGTGCGCGCGTATGTGGCGCAGGCGCTGATCCCGGCGGGCGCGGGCATAGCGCTGGGGGTCGTGCTCGGAAACCTGCTCGCCGTCCCGCTCCTCGCTGACACCGAGGAGGCGTACGGCACTGCCTCGCTGTCGGTGGCCTGGTGGGTGGACGTCGTGGTGCCGGGCGCCGCGCTGCTCCTCGTCGGCGTCGCGGCGCTGTTCCCCGCGCTGCGGGCCGGGCGGCTGCGTACGGTCGAGGCCATCGCGGTCGGCCGGGCGCCGCGCACGGGGCGCGGCCGGTGGGCGCACCGGGTGGCGGGTCGCCTTCCGCTGCCGCGGGCACTCACCTACGGCCTCGCGAGTCCCTTCGCCCACCCGGTCCGTGCGCTCGCGATGCTGCTCGCGGTGGCCTTCGGCACGGTCGCGGCCACGTTCGCCGTGGGGCTCACCGCCTCGCTCGGCGCGGTCGGTGACGCGGCGGATCCCGAGGAGCGGGCCGCGGTCACCGCCTTCAGCGGCGGTCCTGCCGCGGGCCCGGCCCCCGGCGAACCCGGCCCCTCGGAGCCCGGCGCGAAGCCGCGTGCCGCCGACCCGGCGAAGGTGCGCGCCGCCGTCGACGCGCAGGCGGGCACCGCCTCGTACTACGGCCTGGCGCAGAGCGAGGCCGTGGTGGGCGGGATCTCCGGCCGGGTCCAGACCAGCCTCTACCAGGGCGACACCGGATCGGGGAGCTACGAGATGATCGCCGGGCACTGGGTCACCGGTGCGGGTCAGCTCGTGGTGTCCACGGGCTTCCTCGAGCGGTCAGGCACCGAGATCGGCGACAGCGTGCGGGTGACCCTGGCGAAGGAGACACGGACCCTGCGGATCGTCGGCGAGGCCTTCGACACCTCGGACGACGGGCTGCACCTGCACGCGGCCATGAGCACCTTCCCCGAGGCCGAGCCCCAGACGTTCCTCGTCGAGGTGAAGCCGGGCGTCTCCCCCACCGCGTACGCCGAGAAGCTGGCCGCGGCGCTCGAGCCGCTGGGCGGCGACGCGGTGGCCAACTCCCCGTCCGAGCAGGAGGGCATGGTCCTCGTCCTGAACGCCATGGCGGTGCTTCTCACTCTGATGCTGGTCTCCGTGGCGGGCCTCGGCGTGCTCAACTCCGTCGTACTCGACACCCGCGAGCGCGTCCACGACCTCGGCGTCTGCAAGGCGCTCGGTATGTCACCGCGGCAGACCGTGGGGCTCGTCCTCGCCTCGGTGACGGGGATCGGCGTGATCGGCGGTGTGGTGGGCGTGCCTGCCGGGTTCGCGCTGCACGGATTCGTCCTGCCGGTGATGGGGCGCGCCGCGGGCACCGGTCTGCCGCCCTCGATCCTCGATGTGTACGAGCCCTGGCATCTGCTCCTGCTCGGCCTCGCCGGGGTCGTCATCGCGCTCCTGGGCGCGCTGCTCCCCGCGACGTGGGCGGCCGGGGCACGAACGGCCACGGCTCTGCGCACCGAGTGAGCCCGGCCTGATCCAAACGAGAGGCCCTAGGACGGGGTCGGCGGCCATGTGGGGCGCTGGTCCGCCGGCAGGGTCAGCAGGGCCTGACCGACCGTGCGGTGGGCGGGGAGCAGTTCCGTGCTGCCGGTCAGCGCCAGCATTTCCGAGAGGCGACGGCCCGCCCCCGCGAGCAGCAGCACGCCCTCGCGGCGCGCGAGCAGCCAGCGCACCGCGAGCAGGCAGTTGAGCCCGCGCGAGTCGCAGAACATCAGCGCCGTCACGTCCAGGACCAGATGCCGGTGCCCGGCCTCGACGCTGGCGCCGAGGGTACGCAGGAAGTACTCCTCGCAGGACTGGTCGAGCTCGCCGCTGACCCGCAGCACCGCGGAGTCGGAGCAACTCGCGAGCTCGGTGATGGTCAGGCGATGGGTCTCAGTGGACATCGCACCCCCGTGAGCCATCGTACCGAGACTGCACAGAAGCCTCTCCCGGAACAGCTCGGGCGCGCCCCGCGGCTACCTCCTGTCGGTGGCCTCGGCTACCTCTTGTCGAGGAGCTTGACCCGCAGCCGCCCGAGGATCCGGGTCAGGATGCGCGAGACGTGCATCTGGGAGATGCCCAGCTCCGCACCGATCTCGCTCTGTGTCATGTCGGCGGCGAAGCGCATCGCGAGGATCTTGCGGTCGCGTTCGGGGAGCGCGGCGATGAGCGGCTTCAGGGTGTGCAGGTCCTCGACCTTGTCGAGCTCCGGGTCGCGGTAGCCGACGTGGTCGGCGAGCGTGTCGTCGGAGTCGACGCCGTCGGCCGGAAAGTCCAGGGAGGCCGTGGTGTAGCCGTTGGCGGCGGTCAGGCCCTCGCTGATCTCGGCCTCGTCCAGGTCCAGGTGCTCGGCGAGTTCGGCGGTGGTGGGGGTGTGCCCGTTCGTCTGCTCGAGATCGGTGGTGGCCTTCACCAGGTCGAGGCGGAGTTCCTGCAGCCGTCGGGGGACGCGCACGGCCCAGGTGGTGTCGCGGAAGAAGCGCTTGATCTCGCCCATGATGGTCGGCAGCGCGAAGGTGGGGAACTCCACGCCCCGCTGGAGGTCGAAGCGGTTGATCGCCTTGATCAGACCGATCGTGCCGACCTGGACGACGTCTTCGTACGATTCGTCGCGCGGGCGCATCCGATGGGCCGCGTACTGCACGAGGTTGAGGTTGAGCTCCACCAGCGTGTTGCGTACGTAGGCGTGTTCGGGGGTTCCTTCCTCCACGGCGTCGAGGCGGGCGAAGAGCGCCTTGGACAGGGCCTTCACCTCGGCCATGCGGCGTCCGCCGGCGGGCGGCAGGGGGTGCTCGGCGGCCTTCCGACCGGCGGTGTCGGGGTCGACTGCGGCAGCGTCGGGGCCGGCGGTATGTCGTTCGGCGACCGACACCGTCGGTCCTTGACTGCTGGTCGTCGAGGCCACCATCGTCACTCCCGGAACACAAGGCACCCTCGGGGGTGAGGGCGCGCCGTGCACGGGCTCCTACCCACCATCTCCCGTTACATTCCCGTGACTTGACTTTCCGTATGGAAGGCCCATTCCGGGGCACTCGGTTCCACCGCGGGATGACAGGGAGGTGGACGGCTGTGATCTGGTGGATGTGGCTGGCCGCGGTGCTTGTGGCACTGCTCCTGCTGGCCGGTGCGGTACTCGGAACGCAGGCCCGGCGCCGTGGCGGCGGCGCGATCGTGGTCCGCCGCGGGCGCCGCGCGGGACGCGGGAGGACGCGATGACCACGCTGATGCTCGCGGCCGAACTGACCAAGCGGCCCGTGGTCACGCTCGGCGGGGAAGCGGTGGCGCAGATCAAGGACACCGTCTTCGACGCGTCGGGCGGACGGATCACCGGCTTCACGCTGGCGGGCCGCGGGCTGCTCTCCGGCCCGCTCAAACAGAGCCTGCCCTGGTCCGGCGTCCATGCGCTCGGCCCCGACGCGGTGATGATCCCTGCCGTCGAGGTGCTGCAGGCCAGGGACGCGGTGGTGGACAAGGGCGAGGCCGGCTCCGGGCAGGTGCACGGCGCCCGGGTACTGAGCGACGCGGGCCTTGAGCTGGGCACCGTACTGGACGCGGTGGTCGAGGGCGGCACCAGCGGCCGGGTGGCCGGATTCCACATCGCCACCACCGAGGCGATGGGCCGGCACGAGCGCCGGGCGTTCCTGCCCGCGCACGGCCGACTGGCCATGACCGGCGACACGTTGGTGATCCCGGCCCGGCTCGCCGAGCAGGCGGTGGACGACCTCGAAGCGCTGGCCGCGGCGCGCCTCGGGAAGGGGAACGACCGATGATGCTGCTCAGCCAGATCCTGGGCCTGTCCGTCGTCAGTGCCGAGGACGCGCTCCCCGCCGGGGAGGTGGCGGGTCTCGGCATCGACCCGCTGACCTGCCGGGTCACGGAGGTGTACCTCAAGAACGCCAAGGGCGGCGACAGCGTGCCGTGGACCCGGGTGCGCGGGATGGGCCCGGACGCGGCGATCATCGACACCGCCGCGGCCGGGGCGGGCAGCGACAGTGCGCACCCCCGGGCGCACAAGAGGCTGCTCGGCAAGCGGGTCCTGACCGAGTCCGGCGAGGACATCGGCACGCTCACCGAGGTCACCTTCGACCCGGAAACCGGCGCGGTCGGCGACCTGTACATCGGCCGCGACCAGACCCCGACCCCCGGCAGCCGCATGGTCGGGCTCGGCTCCTACGCACTGGTACTCGGCGCCGGGTGATCCCCCGCTGCCACACCCGCGGAGAAACGCTGTGTTTCGAGCGAAGCAATATATGTGCCGGCCGTATGAGAAATCAGCGTGACGCGCTCTGAGAGTTTCTTGTGCGACACCCGGAACGGAATTATTTACCACACGGGGCCGACCGCACCGTGCTACTGTCGTTCTCAGTTGCAGTTGTGGTTCCCAAAAAACTTCAAGTGCCCTCACCGCCTTTTCCGGCCGGTGGGAGCACTTTTGTATTTCCGGTCATTTCCGGCGGGGCGATCATCGCGGCGACACGGAGTTCGCACAGTGCGGGCTCCGGGCACTGCCCCGAATGGAGATTAGACATGGCTATCGGCACCGTGAAGTGGTTCAACTCGGAAAAGGGCTTCGGCTTCATCGAGCAGGACGGCGGCGGCCCCGACGTCTTCGCCCACTACTCGAACATCGCCGCCCAGGGCTTCCGTGAGCTCCAGGAAGGCCAGAAGGTGAACTTCGACATCGCCCAGGGCCAGAAGGGCCCGACGGCCGAGAACATCGTTCCCGCCTGACGCTCACGCGTACTTCGCAGCTGGGGCCCGCACCTTGGGGTGCGGGCCCCAGCTCGTGCATTTTCCGCACCATCCAGGGCCACGGATTTCCCGCGCGAACTCCTTCGTCATCAGTACGGATTCGCTCCTCCGCCGTGCCCCTGTCCGGAACGCCACTCGTTCCCGCGCATCCGCCCGCAGAACATTTGCCGCCGGCCGGATTCGCTTTACGCATCTCCCCGGCCCGTTCTCGCGATTCTCCGCGCTGCGCTCTCGCGCTCCCGCTGCGGAAATTCCTTGGTACGTGCCGCGTCAAGGAAGGTTCCGCATGAACCGCACACACACGAACGACCGCTCCTCCCGCGCCCGCCACGGCGCGCCGTCCCGCGGGCGCTCCGGCGGCCAAGGCCGTTCGGGTGGCGGCGGCTACGGCCGCCGACCGTCCGCGCCGCAGGGCGAGTTCGCCCTGCCGGTCACGGTCACCCCCGCGCTCCCGGCCGTCGAGGCCTTCGCCGATCTCGCGATGCCCGCGCCGCTGCTCGCCGCTCTCGGCCGCGAGGGCATGACCGTGCCCTTCCCGATCCAGGGCGCGACGCTGCCCAACTCTCTCGCGGGGCGCGACGTACTGGGCCGTGGCCGCACCGGCTCGGGCAAGACCCTCGCCTTCGGCCTGGCACTCCTGGCCCGCACGGACGGGCAGCGCGCCGAGCCGCGCCAGCCGCTCGCTCTGGTCCTCGTCCCCACCCGCGAACTGGCCCAGCAGGTCACCGACGCGCTCACGCCGTACGCCCGCGCCCTGCGGCTGAAGCTCGCCACGGTGGTCGGCGGGATGTCGATCGGCAAGCAGGCCGGTGCGCTGCGGGCCGGCGCGGAAGTCGTCGTCGCCACGCCCGGCCGGCTGAAGGACCTCATCGACCGCGGCGACTGCCGGTTGAACCAGGTCGGCATCACCGTCCTGGACGAGGCCGACCAGATGGCCGACATGGGCTTCATGCCCCAGGTCACCGCGCTGCTCGACCAGGTGCGCCCCGAGGGCCAGCGGATGCTGTTCTCGGCCACGCTCGACCGCAACGTCGACCTGCTCGTCCGCCGCTACCTCTCCGACCCGGTGGTCCACTCCGTCGACCCGTCGGCGGGCGCGGTCACCACGATGGAGCACCACGTGCTGCACGTGCACGGCGCGGACAAGCACCGGACGACCACCGAGATCGCGGCCCGCGACGGCCGGGTGATCATGTTCCTGGACACCAAGCACGCCGTCGACCGGCTGACCGAGCACCTCCTGAGCAGCGGCGTCCGCGCCGCCGCGCTGCACGGCGGCAAGTCCCAGCCCCAGCGCACGCGGACCCTGTCCCACTTCAAGACCGGGCATGTGACGGTCCTGGTGGCGACGAACGTCGCCGCGCGCGGGATCCACGTCGACAACCTCGACCTGGTCGTGAACGTCGACCCGCCCACCGACCACAAGGACTACCTCCACCGCGGCGGCCGTACGGCCCGCGCCGGTGAGTCCGGCAGCGTCGTCACGCTGGTGACGCCGAACCAGCGGCGCGACATGAGCCGTCTGATGGCCGCCGCGGGCATCACCCCGCAGACCGCCCAAGTGCGCTCGGGCGACGAGGAGTTGAGCCGGATCACCGGCGCCCAGACCCCTTCGGGCATCCCGGTCACCATCTCCGTACCGGCCTCCGAGCGCCCCCGCCGCGGCAGCTCTTCCTCGTCCCGTGGCCGCCGCAGCCCCGGCGCCCGGGACCGCCGCACCGACCGCGCACCGCGCCGCACCTCCCAGGGCCCGTCGGCCTCCAGTTCAGCGGCCTGAGGCCGCACGACCACCAGGCTCACCCACCCTCTCCGCACCTGCGAGGCATCATGCGCTGCGTCATCGCCCGGTTCCCGTTCGACCTCACCAAGAATGGGGTGCTCGACGCGATGAAGGGGGTCAAGCCCGAGCCCGTCACGGGTGACTCCGTCATCATCGGCCGCCGCCACTACCCCATCAAGCAGGTGGGCGCGGTCATCACCCGGCAGGACCGCCGTGACTTCAGCGCCGGGGAAGTCACCCGCGCCATGACGTCCCTCGGCTTCACCTGCCGCACCCACACCGAGGACGCGGCCCCGCGCGGCCTCACCCCGTTCGAGACCGCGTCGGCCCTGCTCGGCACCTCCGCCGCCGGGTAGCGGAGGCCCGGACAGCAGAAGCAGAGACAGACACAGAGGGTCCC
Source organism: Streptomyces sp. NPDC055189 (assembly GCF_053606765.1). Lineage (NCBI taxonomy): Bacteria > Bacillati > Actinomycetota > Actinomycetes > Kitasatosporales > Streptomycetaceae > Streptomyces > Streptomyces sp. NPDC055189. Next base: position 163,926 of record NZ_JBSGSG010000011.1, on the reverse strand, counting down.
ACCGGCGCACGCCGATGGGGCCCTCTCTGCGTGCCGCCGTGCGCACCTCTCTGCGTGCCCCTGTGCGCACCTCTGTGCGAACGTCGCGCAACAGCGCACAAAATCTATGCCCGCCACGGTAGACATTGGGTGCTCACATGATTAGGGTTTCTCCCGTAGCTAGCTGTAGACCAAGTGGGAGAAACGGAGGAGCAGACGCCATCAGGATCGCCCGGCCCGGAACGTTTCGGCCGGGTGCCGCAAGACCCCGGATTGGAAGGTGGTCCTCGGTCACGCATCAGCGATCCCCGCTTCCCGCCCTGTTCTCGGGCCGGACGGCGGAAACAATAGGTCGGCGCAGCGACTGGGCCGACAGATGGTGTTGAATTTCCTTCGGGGCCCTGGTGCCGTACGGCACCAGGGCCCCTCGACGCGTGGCATAACGAGGTGACATGACTGCAGATACCCCGCTCAGTGGTCGTCTGGACGACGACGACTATCCCGCCTACACCATGGGGCGGGCCGCCGAGATGCTCGGCACCACACCAGGCTTCCTGCGGGCCATCGGTGAGGCCCGCCTGATCACACCGCTCCGCTCCGAGGGCGGGCACCGGCGATACTCCCGCTACCAGCTGCGGATCGCCGCGCGCGCCCGCGAACTGGTGGACCAGGGCACCCCGGTCGAGGCGGCCTGCCGCATCGTCATCCTCGAGGACCAGCTCGAAGAGGCGCAGCGCATAAACGCCGAGTACCGCAGGGCCGCGGCCGCGTCGAGCGACACCCCGGGCTGATCCGGCGGGCTCGATTCAGGCGGCCGGAGGCCACACCCCCGCAGTGAGCACCCCCAGCGCATACGCCCGCGCCACCAGCTCCGTCCGGTTCGCCGCGCCCCAGCGCTCCGTGAGTCGGCGCAGGTGGTAGGTGACGCCGTCCGGGGTGAGGCCCGTCTCGCGGGCCGCCATCGCCGTGCTCGCGCCGCCCGCGAGCAGGGCCAGGATGCGGGCCTCGGCAGGGGACGCTGCCGCGACGGGCGCCTCGGCGGGGACGGCGTCCTCGCCCAGGACGCGGAGCAGCACCAGCAGGCCGGGGACCTCGTCGACCGTGTCGCTCACCGGCTCCGCCGTCAGCTCGCCGTGGCGCCGCACCCCGTCAGGAGCCTGCCAGTGCACCGCGACGGGGTAGCGCGAGCGGTGCCGCAGCCGCAGCGCCTCGGCGATCCGCAGGACCTGCGTCTTCTCCTCGGGGCGGAACAACTCCAGTACGTTGCGGCCCCGCAGGTTCCCCGAGGTCTCGCCCCACTCCGCCGTCATCGCCGGGTTGGCCAGGATGATCGCCCCGCTCGCGTCGCACACCGCGACGGGCATCGGGATGCGGTTGAAGAGGAGCATGGCGCGGTTGCGCCACAGGACGGAGTCCTCGGACTTCACGGAGCCCTCCGATTTCACGGAGTCCTCGGGTTTCACGGAGGTCACAGGGCAACTCCTTCCGGCCGGGAGCAGTCAAGAGCAGGGCGTCGTTCATCACTACACAATCATGTAGCGGGACGGCGCAATCCCCCGGGGACCTGCAACGAAGGTTAGGGAGCAGTGACTTCCGTACGGCGAAAGGCAGTTGTCACGCCATGCCCCCCACCACCACCGCACCGCTCTCCCCGGACGCCGGATCCGACCTCGACGGTGTGCCTCTGATCGACATCTCCGCCACCGGACCGGGGCCCGCCCCGCTGCAGCAGGCCATGGAACTGATCCGCCGGCACGGGCCCGTGCTGCGCAGGCGGCTGCACGGCCGCGACGCGCTGTTCGTGAGCGACCTCGATCTCGTGACCGAGCTCGCCGACGAGACCCGCTTCGCCAAGCACGTGGGCCCCGCGCTGCAGAACGTGCGGGAGTTCACCGCCGACGGACTGTTCACCGCGTACAACGACGAGCCCAACTGGGCCCGCGCGCACGACATCCTGATGCCCGCGTTCGCGCTCGGTTCGATGCGTACGTATCACCCGGTGATGCTGCGCGTCGCCCACCGGCTCATCGAGTCGTGGGACCGCGGCGCGCGGGACGGGCGGCCCGTGGACGTGCCGGGCGACATGACCCGGATGACCCTGGACACGATCGGACTCGCCGGGTTCGGCTACGACTTCGGTTCGTTCGAGCGGGCCGAGCCGCATCCCTTCATCGAGTCCATGGTCCGCTGCCTTCAGTGGAGCATGACACGGCTCAGCCGTACGCCGGGCAGTGACCACTCGGCGGCCGACGCCGCCTTCCGGGCCGATGCCGACTATCTCGCGCAGGTGGTCGACGAGGTCATCTCCGCGCGGGCCGACGGCACGCCCGGCGCCGGGCCCGCCGAGGATCTGCTCGGCCTCATGCTCAGCGCCGCGCACCCCGGCGACGGCTCGAAGCTGGACACCGCCAACATCCGCAACCAGGTGATCACCTTCCTGATCGCGGGGCACGAGACGACGTCCGGTGCGATGTCGTTCGCGATGTACTACCTCGCCAAGCATCCCGCCGTCCTCGACCTGGTGCGGCGCGAGGTCGACACCCTGTGGGGCGACACACCCGATCCCGAGCCGACCTTCGACGACGTCGGGCGGCTCACGTACACCCGCCAGGTGCTCAACGAGGCGCTGCGGCTGTGGCCGACGGCTGCCGCGTTCGGCCGGCACGCCCGTGAGGACACGCTGCTCGGCGGCCGCATCCCGCTGCGGGCCGGGCAGGGCGTCACCGTGCTCGCGCCGATGCTGCACCGGCAGCCGGTGTGGGGCGACAACCCGGAGCTGTTCGACCCCTCGCGCTTCACCGCCGAAGCGGAGGCCGCACGTTCCCCGCACGCGTTCAAGCCGTTCGGCACCGGTGAACGGGCCTGCATCGGGCGGCAGTTCGCGCTCCACGAGGCGACCATGCTGCTCGGGATGCTGGTGCACCGCTACCGCCTTCACGACCACGCCGACTACAAGCTGACCGTCAAGGAGACGCTCACCCTCAAGCCCGACGGCTTCACGCTCACGCTCACGCCGCGCACCGCCGCCGACCGCGTGCACGCCGGGCTGCCGGGCGTGACATCCGGACCGGCAGCGGCGGAGACCGTCGCCACCGCCCTGCCCGCGCGCGTCGCGCCCGGCACCCGTGCGCTCTTCCTGCACGGCAGCAACTACGGCACCTGCCGGGACTTCGCCGCCCAACTCGCCGACGAGGCAGCATCGGTGGGCTGCGCGACCGAGGTCGCACCGCTGGACGACTACGCCGGTGCGCTGCCCGCCGACCGCCCGGTCGTCATCACCGCCGCCTCGTACAACGGCCGCCCCACCGACGACGCCACGGTGTTCGCCTCCTGGCTGGACGGTGCCCCCGCGGCCACCGCCGAGAACGTCACGTACGCGGTCCTCGGCGTGGGCGACCGCAACTGGGCCGCCACATACCAGCACGTCCCGACGCGCTTCGACGAACGGCTCGCGTCGCTGGGCGGTGACCGGCTCCTGGAGCGCACGGCGGCCGACGCATCGGGTGATCTCGGCGGCACCGTCCGGGACTTCACGGCGCGGCTGCGGACGGCTCTGCTGGAGCGGTACGGCGACCCCGACGCGCTGGATGCCGCCCCGGAAGCCTCCGCGCCCTCGGATGCGTACGAGGTCCGGGAGCTCACCGGCGGTCCGCTGGACGCGATCGCCGCGCGGCACGGCCTTGTCCCGATGACGGTCAGCGAGGCCTACGACCTCACCGCGCCCGGCCACCCCCGTACGAAGCGCTTCGTACGGCTCGCGCTGCCCGACGGCGTCACCTATCGCACCGGCGACCATCTCACCGTGCTGCCCGTCAACGACCCGGAGCTCGTCGACCGGGCCGCCACCGCGCTCGGCGTCGACCCGGAGACGGTGCTCGACATCCGTGCGAGCCGTCCGCGACGGGACGGTCTCGCCGTGGACCGGCCTTTGACGGTGCGCCAACTCCTCTCGCAGTACGTCGAGTTGCAGGACAGGCCCACCGCGGACCAGTTGGCGGTGCTCGCCGCCGCCAACCCCTGCCCGCCGGAGCGTGCCGTCCTCGGCGCCCTGGCCGACGACGACGCGGCCCGCGCGGCCGACGGGCGCACGCTGCTCGAACTGGTCGAGGCCTGCCCCGCGCTGCGCGGCGCCCTGGAGTGGCCGCGGCTGCTCGACGTGCTCACGCCCCTGCGGCCCCGCCACTACTCGGTGTCCTCCTCGCCGGCGGTGCACCCCGCTCACGCCGACCTGATGGTGTCCCTCCTGGAGGCCCCGGCGCGCTCGGGCAGCGGGCGGCTGTACCGCGGCACGGGCTCCGGCCACCTCAACGGGGTGCGTCCGGGCGACACCGTGCTGGCCCGCGTCCAGCCGTGCCGCGAAGTCTTCCGCATCGACCACGCGGACGCGGCGCCCGTCATCATGATCGCCGCGGGCACCGGCCTCGCGCCGTTCCGCGGCACGATCGCGGACCGGGCGCGACTGACGGCCGCGGGAGCCCGACTCGCGCCTGCCGTCTGCTACTTCGGGTGCGACGACCCGGACGCCGACTTCCTGCACGCCGATGAGCTGCGCGCGGCGGAGGCCGCCGGTGCGGTTTCGCTGCGCCCCGCCTTCAGCGCCTCCCCCGTCGACGGGGTGGCCTTCGTCCAGCACCGCATCGCGGCGGAGGCCGACGAGGTGTGGGACCTGCTGGCCGCCGGTGCAAGGGTGTACGTGTGCGGCGACGGCTCACGCATGGCACCGGGCGTACGCGACGCCCTGCGCACGCTGCACCGGGACCGCACCCCGGGGGCCACGGCGGCGGACTCCGAGCAGTGGCTGGGCGAACTGACCGCGCAGGGGCGTTACGTCGAGGACGTGTACGCGGCCGGGTAGGCGCCCCGAGCCGCTCGCATGCCCGGACCGGCGTGCGAGCGGCTACCGGGCGAGCGAGCTGACGCCGAACAACTCGCCCAAGGCGCGCACCGTTTCGTCGCTGTCCACGTGGTGCAGGCCCCGGATGCCGAGGCGGGCCGCTCCGCTCAGGTTGTGCTCCAGGTCGTCGATCATGACGCAGGCGGACGGTTCGACGCCGAGGCGGTCGCAGGCCGTCTGATAGATGCGGCGGCCCGGCTTGCGGGAGCCGATCTCGCTGGAGATCACGACGACGTCCGCGAGCGCCTCCATGTCGTACCCCTGGTAGCAGTCGTCACCGAGCGCGTTCGACACGATCGCCACCGGGATGCCCTCGGCGCGCAGTCCGGCGAGCGCCGCGAGCATCTTCTCGTCCGGTCGCAGCCCCGCCCCGATCGCGGCGACGAGCCCCGCCGGTTCCACGTCCACGCCCTGCTCGCGCAGCCGCTCGGCGATGCCCCGCTCGAAGTCGGCCTCGCTCATCCGCCCGCACTCGTGCTCCACGAGCAGCGCCGACGCCTCCGTGTCCTTGCGGAACAGCCGCTCGATCAGCAGCGGATCCTCGCTCACCCGCGCGGAGTAGGAGCGGAACGAGTCGAGCACGCTGGTGGTCAGCACACCGCCGAAGTCGGTGAGCACCGCACGCGGCGGCTCCGCCGGCGCGCCTGCCTGCGCACCTGCCTTCGCAGCCTCGGGCACTGCGTCCGCAGCCGTCTTCCCCTCCACTTCTGCCTCCTCAATTCACTTGCTTGTCCGCGTAGTTGAAGCGTCGGTCGAGGATCTCCAGGACCTGCTCGCCCCAGCGCAGGTTCGATTCCTCCAGGGAGCGGCCCGCCATCAGTGTGAGGTAGGGCCCGATGCGTTCGGTGTCGCGCAGGTACTCCGCCTCGTCGCGGCCGGCGAGGAGGTGACGGCGCAGGCGTTCGTACCGGGCGAGTTTGCCGCGCGACCACTCCATGCGCTCCTCGATCAGCGCGCGGGTGGCCGCGGGGTCGGCGCCGTCCATGGCCTGCACCTTGACCATGAGTTCGTCCCGGATGGCGATGGGGCGGGGCGGCTCCGCGGCGAAGGCGTGCAGATCCCGCAGGCCGGTTGCGGTGAGCGTGAACATCCGCTTGTTCGGCCTGCGTTCCTGCTGCACCACGCGCGCGTCGATCAGTCCGTCACCCGCAAGGCGCTCCAGCTCGCGGTAGAGCTGCTGGGGAGTCGCGGACCAGAAGTTCGACACGGAGACGTCGAAGATCTTGGCCAGGTCGTAGCCGGACGACTCGCCCTCCAGGAGCGCCGCGAGCACCGCGTACTTGAGAGACATCTGGACACCGTACACCGATGTGATTAGTCTCCATCGCACCTACTCAACAAATTGACTATCAACGAAGACCGAGGTGTGGGCATGCAGGCTTTCCGCAAGGCCGTCGAGGCAAATGATCACGCGGCGATGGAGGCTCTCCTGGCCGAGAACGTCGTCTTCACCAGCCCCGTCGTGTTCCAGCCCTATCCGGGCAAGGCGACGACCTCCGCGATCCTGCGCGGCGTCACGCGCGTCTTCGAGGACTTCCGGTACGTACGCGAGATCAACGACGCCTCGGGGCGCGATTCCGCCCTCGTCTTCGAGGCCCGGGTCGGCGACCGGCAGATCACCGGCTGCGACTTCCTCCATCTCGACGAGGACGGACTGATCGACGAGTTCATGGTGATGGTCCGCCCCCTGTCGGCGGCCCAGGCGCTCGCCGCGGCCATGGGCGCGCAGTGGGACCAGATCACCGAGGATGCGGCGGGCGCGTAGGCGACGCCATCGGCTACCAGGCGCGGGCCGACTGCACTAGGTGGTCGCGCACGAGCGCGACGTGCGGATTGTCCGCAGAGCCGGGGCGCTGCACCAGGAAGCCGGTGTTGATCGGGGCGTCCTGCGGGTCGTGCAGCAGGGTCAGGGCGCCGGCGGCCAGCGCGTCACGGCAGAGGTAGCGCGGCAGCACGGAGAATCCGGCGCCCGCGATGACGGCCGACAGCACGCCGCGCAGGTCGGGGACGGTGACGGCGGCCTCGCAGGCCAGCCGCTTGCCGAAGACATGGCGCCAGTAGCGGCGGGCGATCGGCAGATCCTCGGCGTAGGTCACGAGCGGCACGCCCTGCAGCACGGCGGGGCCTTCGGCGTCGATCCGCGCGGCGCCACCGATGCGCTCGGCCCACGAGGGCGCCGCGACCAGGACGAACTCCTCGTCCGCGAGGGGCACGGAGCTCAGCGAGCGCCCGCGGGGGCGGGCCGTGGCGATCACCAGGTCGTGCCGCCCCGCCCGCAGCTCGTCCAGGAGCCGGTCCGTCAGACCCGTCGTCACGCGCAGCCGGACCCCCTTCTCGACCAACGGCGCGAGCGCGGGCAGCGCGCAGTGGCAGAGCATCTCCGCCGGGCCCGCCAGATGTACGGGCTCCGCGGGGGCGCCGTCGAAGGGGCCGCCGTGCCCGGTGACGGCGGCGAGGGCGTCGAGGGGATCGACGACACGGGCGGCGAGCGCGTCCGCGAACGGCGCGGGAGCGACACCGCGCGGCAGCCGCCCGAACAGCTCCCTGCCGACCTGCCGCTCCAGGGCCCGGATCTGCGTGGTGACGGTGGGCTGCGAGAGGCCGAGCAGCCGGGCCGCGGCGGTGAAGGAGCCCGAGCGGTAGACGGCAAGGAACGTACGCAGCAGATTCAGGTCCAGCGGCCCCCCGGCGGCCTCCTGCGCTATTCCCGCGGACCCATCGGAATTCCTATCTCCCATATGGGTCAGCCTATTGGATTTCGTCGGGTGCGCCCGCCTACCTTCGAGGACAGCACCACCTGACGCTCTGAGCACAGAACGTCAGAAATCTCAGCCTCGGAGAGACACATGTCCAAGATTCTGTTCGTCGTGACCGGCGCCGACCACTGGACGCTGGCCGACGGCACGCAGCACCCCACCGGCTTCTGGGCCGAGGAGGCCGTCGCACCGTACGAGGCGTTCAAGGCCGCCGGACACGAGATCGTGGTCGCGACGCCGGGCGGCGTCGTGCCGACCGTCGACCAGGCGAGCCTGGCGGCCGAGGTCAACGGCGGCCAGGAGGCCGCCGACAAGATCGCCACGACCCTCGCGGAGAGCAGCGAGTTCCTCGAACCGCTCAAGCTGGCGGAGGTCGACCTCGCCGACTACGCCGCCGTCTTCTACCCCGGCGGCCACGGCCCCATGGAGGACCTCGCCGTCAACGCCGAGTCCGGCAGGCTCCTCACCACCGCCCTTGAGATCGGCATCCCGCTCGGCATCGTCTGCCACGGCCCTGCCGCGGTGCTCGCCGCCACCAAGGAGGACGGCACCAACGCGTTCGCGGGGTACGAGCTGACCGGCTTCACCAATGCCGAGGAGACGCAGGCCGGCTTCGCCGAGAAGGCCAAGTGGCTGCTCCAGGACCGGCTCGTCGCGGCGGGCACCGACTTCCAGGAAGGTACGCCGTGGGCCCCCAAGGTCGTCGTCGACCGTAATCTGATTACCGGTCAGAACCCCGCGTCCGCAGCCCCGTTGGCGGACGAGCTCCTCAAGAAGCTGGCCTGACCCTCATGGCTGCCGACCGGCTCGACGAGGTCCTCGACGCCACCTACGACTCCCTCACCCGGTATGGCGTACGGCGCACGACGATGGACGACATCGCCTCCACGATGGGCGTGTCCCGGTCAGCGGTCTACCAGTACGTACGCAACAAGGACGACGCCTTCCGCAAGCTCGCCGAGCGCCTGCACGCCGAGGCGCTCGCGCGGGCCCGGCAGGCGGCGGCCGGGGACGCCCCGAGCGCCGAGCGCATCCGGGGCGTCCTCGACGCCAAGCTCGACCTGGTCCTGCGCCTGGCCGGGGACTCTCCGCACTCCGCCGAACTCCTCGACGACAAGGCCCGTCTCTTCGGCGACATCTGCCACGGCTTCACCGGATCACTGCGGCGGATACTCATCGATCTGTTCGCCGAAGCGGGAACCCCGGCCGCCGTGGAACCCGCGGAGGCCGCCGACATCTGCATCGCCCTGGTCATCGGCCTGGAGTCCGTGTCCGACGGCCGTGACCTGTTCGCCCCCGCCACGGACGCGCTGCTGACCGGACTCCTGGGCTCACCGGTCACCACGACGACCGGCTGACCGGACCCCCTCCCCATCTCCATCTCCCCTCCCCCACGTACAGATTCCGAGGAGACCCCTCATGCACCACCCCGAAGCACTCGACCCCGGAGCACTCGTCGCCGGGCTCCGTGCCACCTTCGCCTCCGGCCGCACCAGGCCCCTGGCCTGGCGCGAGCAGCAGCTCACCCAGCTGCGCTCCCTGTTCACGGAGCACCGCGAGGACATCGCGGACGCCCTGTACGCCGATCTGCACAAGCCGCGCACCGAGGCGTACACCGCCGAAGTCGACTTCCCCGTAAGGGAGATCGACCACACGCTGGCCCACCTGGAGGAGTGGCTGAGCCCGCAGCCGCTCGCCTCCGGCGCGCTGGCCGGGCTGCCCGAGGGCTCGACCGCCGGTACGCAGTACGAACCGCTCGGCACCGTCCTGATCATCGCGCCGTGGAACTACCCCGTCCAGCTCCTTCTCGTCCCCCTCGTGGGCGCGCTCGCGGCGGGCAACACCGTCGTCCTCAAGCCCAGCGAAGTCACCCCGGCCACCTCGGAGTTGATCGCCCGGCTCATCCCCGAGTACCTGGACACGGACGCGGTCGCCGTCGTCGAGGGCGGTGTGCCGGAGACCACCGCGCTGCTCGCCCAGCGCTACGGCCACATCTTCTACACCGGCAACGGCACCGTCGGCCGCATCGTGATGCGCGCCGCCGCCGAGCACCTCACCCCGGTCACCCTCGAACTGGGCGGCAAGTCACCGGTGTTCGTGGACCGGGACGTCGACGTGGCCGCCGTCGCCACCCGCCTTGCCGAGGCCAAGTTCCGCAACGCGGGACAGACGTGCGTCGCCCCCGACTACGTACTCACCGACCCGGACACCGCCCCCGCGCTCGCCAAGGAGCTGCGCACGGCGGTGGAGCGGGTGTTCGGCGCGGACCCGAAGTCCTCGGACACCTACGGGCGCATCGTCAACGAGCGGCACTTCGACCGGGTGTCCGCGCTCCTCGGCTCCGGGACGACGGCGTTCGGCGGGCAGAGCGACCGCGACGACGTGTACATCGCGCCGACCGTGCTCACCGACGTGAAGCCCGACGAGCCCGTGATGCAGGAGGAGATCTTCGGTCCCGTACTGCCGATCGTGAACGTCGACGGCCTCGACGAGGCGATCGCCTTCATCAACGACCGCGACAAGCCGCTCGCCCTCTACGGCTTCACCGAGAACGAGACGACGCGGCAGCGCCTGGCCGCGGAGACCTCGTCGGGCGGGCTCGGTTTCGGCCTGCCGATGGCTCATCTGCGCGTCCCCGAGCTGCCGTTCGGCGGAGTCGGCGAGAGCGGCGTCGGCAATTACCACGGCCCGCACTCCATCGCCACGTTCAGCCACCGCAAGGCGCGCCTCGACGTGCCGCTGGGCTGACGCCGAGTGGTCCGCCGGGTCGCGGGGCTGCCGTCAGGCCCCCGCCCCGGGCACCACGAGGCCCGACTCGTACGCCGCCACCACCGCCTGGGTGCGGTCCCGCAGCCCGAGTTTGCCGAGCACCCGGCTGACGTGGGTCTTCACGGTCTCCTCGCTGACGTGCAGGCGCCCGGCGATCTCCGGGTTGGACAGGCCCTCCGCGATCAGCCGCAGCACCTCGGTCTCGCGCGGGGTGAGCGCGTCCAGGCGGGCCGCGGGCCCCGCGGGCGGGCCCGGCCTGAGGCGGGCGAACTCCGCGATGAGGCGCCGGGTCACCGTGGGGGCGAGCAACCCCTCGCCCGCGGCCACCACGCGCACCGCGTCGAAGAGGCGCTCGGCCGTGACGTCCTTGAGCAGGAACCCGGCTGCGCCCGCGCTCAGCGCGTCGTAGACGTGCTCGTCGAGGTCGAAGGTGGTGAGGATCAGCACGCGCGTGCCGGTCCCGGCGAGCCGCCCGGTCGCCTCGATGCCGTCCATCACGGGCATGCGTACGTCCATCAGGACCAGGTCGGGCAGCAGTTCCCGGCAGAGTTCGACCGCCCTGGCGCCGTCGGCGGCCGTACCGACGACCGTGAAGTCGGCCTGGGTGGCGAGGAGTCCGGCGTACCCGGCGCGTACGACCTCGTGGTCGTCGGCGATGAGGAGACGCAGCGGAGAGGCGCCGAGGGCGCTCGGGGTACTGGGGCTGCTCATGCGGCACGCTCCTGGATGCTCATGCGCATGTTCCTGGATGCTCATGCGGCATGTTCCCTCACCGGCGCCGGGAAGGTCGCCTCGATCAGGAAACCGCCGCGCCGCGCGGGCCCCGCCCGCAACTCGCCGCCGACCATCGCGGCACGCTCCCGCATGCCGACGAGCCCGTGCCCCTCGCCGAGGCCGGTCGGCAGGTGCGGACTCGGTCCGTTGTCGCGTACGCGCAGGCGCAACGTGTCGCGGCTGTAGCGCAGTTCGACGTCCACGGCGGCGCCCGGCGCGTGCCGCCGGGTGTTGGTGAGGGCTTCCTGCACGATGCGGTACGCGGTGAGTTCGAGGCCGGGATCCAGCGGGCGCACCGGACCCTCGACGATGAGGCGTACGGCGGCGGCCGACGCGTCGCGCGCCTCGTCGACGAGTTCACCGAGCTGTTCCAGACCCGGCTGGGGCCTGCGGTCCGGAGCGCTGTCCCCCGCATCCTCACGCAGCACGCCGAGCAGTCTGCGCATCTCGGTGAGTGCCGTACGGGCGGTGTCGCCGATGGCCAGGAAGCGCTCGGCGCCGACGCCGGGGAGCCCCGGGGTGGTCAGCCGGGCGGTCTCGGCCTGCACCGCGATCATCGAGATGTGATGGGCTACGACATCGTGCAACTCCCTTGCTATGCGGGCTCGTTCACCGCGCGCTGCGTGCTCGAGGAGGGTGTCCGCCATGGCCTGTTCGGCCGCGCTGTTCACGAGGGCGGTGTCCCGCGCGCTCCCCGCGAGGCCGATACCGGCGGCGACGGCGGCGCTCACCGCCGTGAGGACGGTGAGCGTCCCTTCCCCCGCAGTCCCGCCCCCCGCACCGGAGGCCGCGTACGCGATGAAGGGCAGAGGGAGAAGGGCCGCCAGGTACTTCAGGCCCCGGCGTCCGGCCTGGTGGAGCGAGACGAGCAGTGCGCACAGACCGGCGAGCGTCAGCACGTGGAACGGCGCGAGGGAGAGCATTCCCGCCGCAGCGGCGAGGACGGCCGCGGCGGCGAAGCGGCCTCGGGTCAGCCTCACGGCGGTGGAGGGGAGGGTGGAGGGGAGCGCTCGGCCCGGGGGCTCCCCCGCCGGACGGCGCCGACGCGGGCTGTTCCATGACCCGGCGCCCCATCGCCCGCCGCCCCGACGCTCGGCCGGGTCTGCCACGGGGGCCGACGCGACGTTCCCGCCCGCGAGCACCGCGACCGGCAACGTCGTCCCCAGGGCGAGCGACAGGGCAAGCGGCAGCGGAACCTGCCCGTCCGCGCGCAGCAGCACCTCGCTCACGGCACCGACCACCAGGATCGCCGCGGCGACGACCGGGGCCTCCGGGCGGCGCGCGAGGCGACTGCGCCCGAAGCCCGGCCTGAACCCCTTCCCGAATCCCGCCCCGAATCCCACTCTGGCTCTGGAAGATTTCGCCCTCACGCGGGTCATTGTCACCGTCCCGGGGCCCGCCGGAGTCCCTCACGTGAGGGATACGAAGACGGCTCCACCGCGTGACGACCCGCGGCCACGGCGTCTCTAGCCTCGCTTCTCATGGATGGCATCACAGCAACAACCGATGGCACCGAAGCAGCCATCGAAGTGCGGGGACTGCGCAAGCGGTTCGGATCGGTCACCGCGGTGGACGGTCTCACCTTCACCGTCGCACCGGGACAGGTCACCGGATTCGTCGGCCCCAACGGCGCCGGCAAGTCGACCACCATGCGCATCGTCCTCGGCCTGGACTCGGCGGACGAGGGCACCGCCCTCATCGGCGGGCGCCCCTACCGTGAACTTCGCACACCCCTGCTCGAAGTGGGGTCGCTGCTCGACGCCGCCGCCGTGCACCCCAGCCGACGCGGACGCGACCACCTCCTGTGGATGGCGCACTCGCATCGGCTGCCGGTGCGGCGCGTGGACGAAGTCCTCGAACTCGTCGGACTCGGGCAGGCCGCGCGGCGCAGGGCGGGCGGCTACTCGCTCGGCATGCGGCAGCGACTGGGCATAGCCGCGGCGCTGCTCGGTGATCCGCCGGTGCTGCTCTTCGACGAGCCCGTCAACGGGCTCGACCCGGAGGGCATCCGGTGGATCCGCGGCTTCCTCAAGTCACTGGCGGCCGAGGGCCGCGCCGTGCTCGTCTCCAGTCACCTGATGAGTGAACTGGAGGACACCGCGGACCATTTGGTGGTGGTCGGGCGCGGGCGCGTCATCGCCGACACGAGCGTACGAGAGCTCCTTGCCGCCGCGTCGGGCGATCGCGTCGAGGTGCGCACGACCGAGCGGGCGACGGCGATGACCGTCCTCGCGGGCGCCGGGGCGAGTGTCGCGGCCACCGGACGCGACACGCTTGCCGTCTCCCGTCTTGAAGCGGGACGCGTCGTGGAACTGCTCGGCGGGGCGGGCGTCGCCTTCTCCGGGGTCGCCGCGCACCGGGCCACGCTCGAAGAGGCGTACATGGAACTCACCAGGAACGACGCGGAGTTCGCCGCCGAGCACCCGGTCGGGGAGGGCTCACGATGACGACCACTGTGACGCCGCCCCGCCGTCCGGGCACGGTGGCGGTCGGCCACGACGGCTTCCCGCAGCTTCTGCGCGCCGAGTGGACCAAGCTGCGCACCGTGCGCCGCTGGGGCCTCACCCTGCTTGCCGCGGTCCTGGTGACCGTACTCATCTCCCTTTTCTCCGCGTCCAGTTCGGGCGTCGAGATCGCGGGCGGTGGTTCGTCCGCGCCCACCGGTCCCGGCGGCATCTCCCTCCGTGACGACTTCACCTTCGTGCACCGCACGCTCCCCGCCGACGGCAGCATCACGGCACGGGTGACGGGACCCACCGGCGTGAGCCCCGATCGGGCGCCCGGGTGGGCGAAGGCCGGAGTGATCGTCAAGGAGAGCACCAAGAGCGCGTCGGACTACGCGGCGCTGATGGTCACCCCCGGGCACGGCGTGCGCTTCCAGCACGACTTCACCCACGATGTCGCGGGCGGTGCGGCGTCCGCGGACACACCGCACTGGCTGCGGCTGACCCGGACGGGCGGCACGGTCACGGCGTACGCGTCGGCCGACGGCCGCGACTGGGAGAAGATCGGCAGCGCCGGGCTCGACAAGCCGGCGGGCGCGGTGCCGGTCGGTCTCTTCGTGGCGTCGCCCAACATCGCGTCCATGACGCGCGAGTTCGGCAGTGTGGCGGTCAGCGACACCCCTTCGCGCTCCACCGCGCGCTTCGACGAGGTGACGGTCAAGGGTGCGGCGAGCGGAGAGGACTGGCAGCGGACCGACGTGGGTCAGACCAAGCGCGGCCAGGACGACCCGGGGGGCCAGGAGGGCCAGCGGAACCAGGGCAGCCAGGGCGAGCTGCGCCGTTCCGGCCCGTCCGGCGGTACGTTCGCGATCACCGGCTCCGGCGACATCGCGCCCGGTACGCCCATGCAGCCCGACCTCGTCGCGACCGCCCTGAACGGCACCCAGCTCGGCCTCGTCCTGATCGCGGCGCTCGGTGTCCTGTTCATCACCGCCGAGTACCGGCGGGGCATGATCCGTACGACGTTCACGGTCAGTCCGCGCCGGGGCAGGGTCCTGGTCGCCAAGGCGGTGGTGGTCGGCGTCGTCGCCTTCGCCGCCGGGCTCGTGGCGTCCCTGGCATCGTTCCTGATCAGCATGCCCGTGCTGCGGGCGAACGGGCACAAGCCGCCGCAGTTCCCCGAGATCTCGCTGACCGACGGCCCTGCCCTGCGCGCCGTGCTCGGCACCGCGGCCCTGCTCGCCCTGATCGCCGTACTCGCTCTCGCACTCGGCGCCCTGCTGCGCAGCACCGCCGCCGCGATCACCACCGTCGTCGTGGTGATCGTCCTGCCCCTGATCCTGGTCAGCGTGCTGCCGCTCGGCCTCTCGCAGTGGCTGCAACGGCTCACGCCGGTCGCCGGTTTCGCGATCCAGGAGACGACGCCGCGCTACGACCAGGTGGCGAGCCTGTGCCTCCCGGAGGACGGCTGTTATCCGCAGGGCACGTGGGCCGGCTTCGCGACGCTGGCCGCGTACGCCGTCGTGCTGCTCGCCGTCGCGGTGTGGCGCATCCGGAAGAGGGACGCGTGAAGGGCGGACGGTCTGCGCGGGACGGCCGGGGTGTGCGGGGCGGCGGTGGGGCGCGTGCGCGGGACGGCCGTGCGCTCGGCACGCTGCATGCCGAGTGGACCAAGCTCCGTACGCTGCCCAGCACGTGGTGGCTCCTGTTCGCCGTGGTGGCCCTGACCGTCCTCGCGGGCGCGGCCACCGCCGCGTCCCTGACCGCCGGGGACTGCCCGGTCCCGGCCGAGTGCCACGAGGACACCGTCAAGCTCAGCCTCACGGGGGTCTGGCTCGGCCAGGGCGCGGTCGTCGTCCTCGCGGTGCTCACGATGAGCGGCGAGTACGGCACGGGCACCATCCGTACGACGCTGGCGACGGAGCCCGGCCGCGTACGGCTGCTCGCCGCCAAGGCCCTCGTCCTGTGCGCCCTGACGGCGGCGGCCAGTGCCGTGGGGGTGATCGGCGCGCTCCTGGCGGGGCGGATGCTGCTTTCCGCCGACGGCTTCGTGATCCCGGATCTCACGGAGGGGCCGGCTCTGCGCGCGGCCGTCGGCACGGTCATCTACCTCACGCTGGCCGCCCTGATCGGGTTGGGCGTGGCCACCGCGCTGCGCGACACGGCGACGGCCGTCACCACGGTACTCGGCCTCTTCTACGCCTTTCCGCTGCTCGCCGGGCTGCTCGCCGACCCCGACTGGCAGGACTACGCCCGGCGGGCGGCCCCCGCGACGGCCGGGCTCGCGATCCAGTCGACCGTCGACCTGGACCAACTGCCGATCGGGCCGTGGGCGGGGATCGGGGTGCTTGCCGCGTACGCGGGCGCGGCGCTCCTCGCGGGCGGCTCGGTGCTGCGGATGCGGGACGCCTGAGGGCCGGCGCGGCAGGTGCACCGGCCTCCGGGCGGGGCGCCGGGACCTTCGCCCATGGACAGTCCACGAGCGGCTGTGATCTCATCCGTCCGGGCGGATCGATCGACCTTCGGCGTGGATCGACGGACTTTCCACGCTGGTCGGCAGGCGATCCCTGCGTACAGCATGTGACCGGCCACCGTCCTGGCCCGCGCGCCCCCGCGTCCGTGGGCCGGTCATTGCACGCCTCCGCTCAGGCCCGAAAGACCCGCACACATGCAGAAGACCAAGTCCGCGCTCTGGGAGTTCCTCCAGGGCCTCGGCAAGACGTTCATGCTCCCCGTAGCCCTGCTCGCGTTCTGCGGCATCATGCTGGGCATCGGCTCCTCGCTCTCCAGCGAAGCAGTCACGGACAACCTGACCTTCCTCCAGGGCGAGGGCTTCCACCTCGTCTTCACGTGGATGGCCAGCACCGGTCTCGTCGCCTTCAAGTTCCTGCCCGTGATGTTCGCGATCGCCATCCCGCTGGGCCTTGCCCGCGAGGACAAGGGCGTCGCGGCGTTCTCCGGTTTCGTCGGCTATGCCGCGATGAACCTGGCGGTGAACTTCTACCTCACCGCCAAGGGCGTGGACCTCGAGGACGAGAAGGCCATCGCGCACTACGGAATCGCCGACGTGATCGGCATCCAGTCCATTGATACGGGACTGCTCGGCGCGGTAGCTGTTGGCATCGTTGTCAGCATCCTCCACCAGCGGTTTCGTTCGCAGCGGATGCCGGACGCGCTGGCCTTTTTCGGCGGTCTGCGGTTCGTCCCGATCATTTCCACGCTCGTACTCAGCCTGCTCGGTCTGCTGATCCCGCTGGTGTGGCCGACGTTCAACGGCTGGATCACGGATCTGGGGCGCGCGATCGGTCACGCGGGCGTCTTCGGCCCCTTCTTCTTCGGCATGGGCGAGGTGCTGCTGCGGCCGATCGGCCTGCACCACATCCTGGTGGCCATGTTCCGCTTCACCGATGTCGGCGGCTCGGGCGCGGTGTGCGGCGACCATGTCTCCGGCGCGCTCAACCTCTTCTACGCGCAGCTCAACTGCTCCGGCGCGCCCGGCGAATCGGTCACGACCGCCACCCATTTCCTGTCCCAGGGCAAGATGGCGGTCTACCTCGGCGGGCTGCCTGGCGCGGCCCTGGCGATGTACCACTGCGCGAACAAGAAGATGCGCCCGGAGATCAAGGCACTGCTGATCTCGGGTGTCGTCGCGTGCGTCGTCGGCGGCATCACCGAGCCGCTCGAGTTCCTGTTCCTGTTCATCGCCCCGTGGCTCTACCTCATCCACGCCGTCCTGGTCGGCCTCGGCTTCCTGACCGCCGCCGTGCTCGGCGTGTTCATCGGCAACACCGACGGCAATGTCATCGACTGGCTGGTCTTCGGCGTCCTGCAGGGCACGACCACGAAGTGGTACCTGATCCCCGTCATCGCCGCGGTGTGGTTCGCGGCCTACTACTTCCTCTTCCGCTGGGCCATCGTCCGCTTCGACCTCAAGACGCCGGGCCGCGACGAGCCGTCGGAGGAGGAGGCCGAGGAGACCGAGGCCGGCAAGGCGAGCGGCGCCGATGAGGCTCCGCGTGAGCTGGTCGCCGGGAAGTACGACGCGGTGGCGATCCTGGCGGCGATCGGGGGCGCCGAGAACATACAGACCCTGGACAACTGCATCACCCGCCTGCGCATGACGGTCGCGGACGCCGAACAGGTCGACGAGGCACGTCTGAAGAAGCTCGGCGCGGTGGGCGTCATCAAGCTCGACGCGCACAACGTCCAGGTCATCATCGGCCCGCAGGTGCAGTCGGTGAAGGATGCGATCGCACCGATGGTCAAGGTGAGCTGACACGTGAGCGCACCCCTGTCCTCCCCCGCGTACGACTTCGACGCTCCCGTGGACCGGCACGGCACCTGGTGCACGCAGTGGGACTACGTGGAGGACCGCTTCGGCGTCCCCGACCTGCTGCCCTTCACCATCTCGGACATGGACTTCGAGACGGCCCCGGAGGTCCTCGCGGCGCTCCGCGGCCGGCTCGACCACGGCGTGCTCGGCTACTCCCGCTGGCGCCAGGACGACTTCCTCTCCGCGATCGTCGACTGGTACGCCGCGCGGCACGCCACCGAGGTGACCCCGGAGTCGATCGTCTACGGCCCGTCCGTGATCTACCAGATCTCCCGGCTCCTGCACCTGTGGTCGCGCCCCGGCGACGGCGTCGTCGTGCACACCCCGACGTACGACGCCTTCCCCAAGACCATCGCGGCGAACGAACGACGGTTGCTGGGCTGCGCCCTTGACGACTGGCCGGAACTGGAACGCCTGCTGGCCCTGCCGTCCACATCGATCCTCCTCCTCTGCTCCCCCCACAACCCCACGGGCCACGTGTGGACGGAGGCCGAGCTGGACCGCATGGCAGAGCTGTGCGCGCGGCACGGTGTCGCGGTGATCAGCGACGAAATCCACTCGGACCTCGCCCACGCCCCGAATGTGCACCGTCCCTGGTCCCTGCACGGCGCCGAGGGCACCCGCTGGGCGATCGTCACATCGGCCTCGAAGTCCTTCAACATCCCGGCGCTGACGGGCAGTTACGGAATCATCGGCGACCCCGCCACCCGCGACGCGTACCTGCACCACCTCAAGGAAGCAGACGGACTCTCCTCCCCGGCGGTGCTGTCACTGGTGGGCCACATCGCGGCATACCGAGAGGGAGCCCCCTGGCTGGACGCCCTCAACACCTACGTGCGCGGCAACCTCAACCTGGTCGCCGACCGCCTGACGAAAGCGTTCCCGACCCTGAACTGGACCCCGCCCGATGCGGGCTACCTGGCCTGGATCGACGTACGCTCCCTGGGCCTGCACGACGAGGCCCTGCAACGCGAACTGATCGAAACGCAAAAGGTAGCCATCATGCCCGGCACGTCCTACGGCTCCCCCGGCCACCTGCGCCTGAACGTGGGCTGCCCCCGAACGAAGACCGAACGGGGCGTCACGGCACTGATCGAGGCGGTGCGGGCCGTTCAACGGGCAGCCACTACTGGCCCGTGAGCCACTCACACTCATCCTAAACATGCGAATGCCGACCATTCGGGCGAATATGAAGTAAACGACAGATAAGTACCTCGTCGGCCCTCGACCACGGGTGGCGCTGCCTGACGGCGACCGCCCGGTTCGAGCGCCAAACCGGCCTGTCGGGCCCGGTATCGGGCTCGACGACCACCACCCCCGCGATACCGGCGCTAAGCAGTACCGCAACAAACAACTCAAAAGGCGACATCGCCATGAGTAACCACGGAAAGACGCATGCGGCTTGGGGGACTCCCCAGTGGAACGCCTCCACCCCGCCCCCACCTCCGCAGAATCCACAGGTGGCTCCCCACCCGCAGGTCCCCGCCCCCACGCGAAAGCGCCCGCGGTGGTTCATGTGGGCATTCCTCGCACTGCAGGTGGTGTTCCTGCTCTGGGTGATCTTCGGCGTCCGCTCTGGTGCGGGCACCCCCGACGATTGCGGCACCCTCGATACGCGGACCTGTAACGCCGCCGAGAACACCGGAACGGCGATCGGCGTTGGCCTCGTCATCCTTCTGTGGGCCGTCGTCGACATCATCCTCGGCATCACGTACGCGGTCGTCCGGATCGCCCGGCGCCCGTAAATCGGTACAGCAGTCTGGACCGAGTGGCGACCAGCAGGGTCTACAGGAGCGAACCCACTGCCCCATTGGTACAGTCGCGAGATTCCCCCAACCCAGCCGGACCTAGCCGGGAGACCTTGCGTCATGGCCGTCGACGAGCTCGACACCCGTATTCTGCGGCTCCTCCTGGAGCAGCCCCGTACCAGCGTTCGTGAGTATGCGCGGGTGCTCGGGGTGGCTCGTGGGACTCTGCAGGCTCGGCTTGACCGGCTGGAGCGGGATGGGGTGATTACCGGGACCGGGCCCTCTCTTTCGGCTGCCGCGCTCGGGCATCCCGTGCTCGCCTTCGTGCACATCGAGGTCACGCAGGGGCATCTGGACGAAGTGGGCGACGCGCTTGCTGCCGTGCCGGAGATCATCGAGGCCTTTTCGATCACCGGTGGCGGTGATCTGCTGACCCGCGTCGTCGCCCGGGACAACGGGCACCTCGAGGATGTCGTCCAGCAGCTGATCCAGATGCCGGGCGTGGTCCGTACCCGTACGGAGATGGCCCTGCGCGAGCGCGTCCCGCACCGTCTTCTTCCGCTCGTCGAGTCGATCGGCCGGGCAGCCTCCGCCCCACAGCAGCGATGACGTGCGGGTTTGGCATGCTTGGGGCATGAGCGACCTCGGCGGCATCTCCGTCATCTTCGATCTCGACGGCACTCTCGTGGACAGCGAGCCGAACTACTACGGGGCGTCGCGCGAGCTGCTGGCCGAGCACGGCATCGAGTACACCTGGGCCGACAACGAGAGTTACGTCGGCATCGGCACCCAGGAAACGCTCGCCACGTGGAAGGACCGGTACGGCATCGGCGTACCGGTGGCCGAGCTTCTCACCGAGCTCGACCGGCGCTATCTCGCGCTTGCCCGCGCCGGCACCCACGTGTTCCCCGAGATGCGCAAGCTCGTGGAGCGGCTGCACGGAGCCGGTGTGCCGATGGCCGTGGCCTCCGGTTCGTCCCGTGCCGCCATCGACGCGATCCTCTCCGGCACCGGCCTCGACGCGTATCTGACCACGGTCGTCTCGGCGGACGAGGTCGCGCACGGCAAGCCCGCGCCCGACGTCTTCCTGGCCGCGGCCGCGCTCCTCGGCGCGGACCCGGCCCACTGCGTGGTCCTGGAGGACGCCGCTCCGGGGGCAACAGCGGCGCACGCGGCGGGCATGCGCTGCATCGCGATCCCCTACGTCACCGCCCACGCGGACGCACCGGCGTTCGCGTCGGCGGGACTGTTGCTGCGGGGCGGGCAGTCCGAGTTCACGGCGCAGGGTGCCTGGGACCATCTGGCCTCGCTCAGTCGGCAGGCGTAAGCCCCGCCGCCCGTTCCGCGAGCTCCGTCTTCTTGATCTTGCCTGTCGCGGTGAGCGGCAGTTCTTCGAGGAGTTCGATCGCCGGCACCTTGTACTTCGCCATCGTGCCTGCCGCCCAGGCACGCAGTTCCTGCGCCGTGAGCGCGCTGCCGGGAGCGGTGCGCACGTACGCGTAGGGGCGCTGGCCCGCCTCCGGGTCCGCGACGGCGACCACGGCCGCCGCCAGGACGTCGGGGTGCCGGGCGAGCAGGGTCTCGACCTCGGCGGGGAAGACGCTCATGCCCTTGACCTTGATCATGTCCTTGTCGCGGCCCAGGTAATAAAGGCAGCCGTCCTCGTCGAAGCGCCCGATGTCGCCGGTGTGCAGCCGGCCGCCGTCGCGCAGGGCCGCCGCCGTCGCCCCCGGAGCCCGCCAGTAGCGGGTCAGCACCGAAGGGCCGCTGACAGTGATCTCCCCCGGCTCCCCGATCGGCACCGGCTCGCCGGTCGCGAAGTCGACGATCAGGAAGTCCGTGCCGGGGACGGGCAGCCCGCAGAACGTCGCGTCGCCCGACAGGTCGTGATCGCCGTCCTGGAAGCCGCGCGTGTTCGTGTCGCTGGTGTGGGTCTCGGTCATGCCGTACGACGCCTCGCGCAGCACGCTGTCCGGGCCCACGGCCGCGCGCCAGCGGGCCCGCAGTTCCGGGGTCAGCTTGCGGATGAAGGACACGGTGAGCGGATCGGTCAGCGAACGCAGGTCGTGGCGCCCGAAGTCGGGGTGGGCGAGGAGTTCCAGGTAGTTCTCCACCGTCCCGGCCATCGTGGTCACCCGGTGCCGCGCGATCGCCGCCAGAACGGCGGCCGGATCCCAGCGGGGCAACAGCACACTGGTGCCGCCGGAGACGAGCGGGGCCAGGATGCCGAGGTTCTCCCCCGCTATCCAGAAGACGGGCAGGAAGCAGAGCGAGATGATGCCCTCGTCCGGCGGCAGGGGCCCGCGGCCGTTGTCGATGGCGGTGGCCGTGTAGACCATGTGACGCTGGGTGTGCTCACAGCCCTTGGGCATCCCGGTGGTGCCGCCGGTGTAGTTGAGGGCGGCGAGCGCGTCCAGGTCGCCGGCGATCCGTCCGAGCGGCGCATGTCCCACGGCCGCGCCCCAGGCCGCGCTGTCGTCGGCCACGAGCACGTCCCTCACGGCCGTACCCTCGCGTGCCTCGTCGAGCATGCCGGCCAGCGAACTGTGCGTGACGACGACCTCGGGCCCGGCGTCCCGCAGTTCATGGCCCAGCTCCGCCGCGCGGAACATCGGGTTGACCGGCACGTGCACCGCACCGGCCCGCAGCACGGCGAGCATCGCGATCACGAATTGCGGACAGTTGGGCAGCTGCACCCCCACCCGGTCACCGGCACGCACACCCCGCGCGTCCAGCCACCCCGCCAACCGGTCGCTCAGCAGGTCGAGTTGGCGGTACGAGATGACCTCGTCGCCGAAGACCAGTGCGGGCCTGTCGGGCGCGACCCCGGCCCAGTGCTCCACGTATCCGGGCACGGTGCGTGTCCCCGCGCGGTGCTCCGCCGTTTCCGGCTGACGCCCGCGCCGCGCCTTCTCCTGGCGGGCACGCAGGTCACGCAGCTGGTCTTCTATACGCATGGGGGCGGCTCCTCGGCGTGAGGCGGGGTGCTGGGTGCGGAGTGCGGGTCAGCGTGGCGGGTGGACTCCGAGCAGGTGCAGGAACATGGCGGTCACGTCGCGCACGGCCGTGTCGTACGTCTTGGGGTCGGCCGCCGTGAGCCGGGCGAACTGGATGCTCATGCCGCCCACCGCACGGGCCACGGCGAGCGGATCGGCGACCGGATCGGCCCTGCCCTCGGCCGCGAGCCGCCGGATGTAGCGGGCGGAGCGGTGGATCGGGCGCTCCTGGGTCTCCTCCCACAGGGCACGCACGTCGTCGTCGGTCTGTGCCTGCTGTTCGAGGAGACGCAGGAGCGGCAAGTGCCGTGCGTACGCGGCGATGAAGGCGGCGGTGGACGCCCCGACGACCTCGCGGGCGTCGTCCCGGTCGACGCCCGGCACGTCCTGTGCGGCCAGGAACGCGTCCCGCACCCGCACCGCCAGGACGCGGAAGATCTCCTCCTTGGACGCGAAGTACACATAGAAGCCCGCCCGCGAGACCTCCGCCTCTGCCGTGATGTCGGCGATGGTCGTCGCGCCGTAGCCGCGCCGGGCGAACACGGTCTCGGCGGCGTCGAGGAGCCGCCCGCGAGCCGGGGCGTCGCTGCGGTCGCGGGCGGTGCGGGTCGCCCAGGGCTGTTGGTTGCGTGCCACGCGGCGAGCTTATTGACGTTGACGCCAATGTCAATGAGAGTGGCGGCGCCGGATACTTCAGGAGGGCTTCATGGGTTCTGCCGCCGTGCTCGTCGCCAACCGCGGGGAGATAGCCGTCCGCGTCCTGCAGGCCGCCGCGGAGGCCGGACTGCGCACCGTCGCGGTGTACGCCGAGGACGACGCCGCCGCACGGCACGTCCAACTGGCCGACGAGGCACAGCCGTTGAACGGCA
Source organism: Streptomyces sp. NPDC055189 (assembly GCF_053606765.1). Lineage (NCBI taxonomy): Bacteria > Bacillati > Actinomycetota > Actinomycetes > Kitasatosporales > Streptomycetaceae > Streptomyces > Streptomyces sp. NPDC055189. Next base: position 140,364 of record NZ_JBSGSG010000011.1, on the reverse strand, counting down.
CGGGCCCTGCCGCCTATCTGGACGCGGACGCGGTGCTCGCCGCGGCCCGGCGCTCCGGGTGCGAGATGGTGCACCCCGGATACGGCTTCCTGAGCGAGGACGCGGACTTCGCGGCGCGCTGCGCGGAAGCCGGGCTGCGGTTCGTGGGGCCGTCGCCCGAGGTGCTCGGCCTGTTCGGCGACAAGGCACGCGCGCGTGAGCTCGCCGTACGCCTGGGTGTGCCCGTCCTTGCGGGCACATCGGGGGCCACGAGTCTCGCCGGGGCCGCCGAGTTCCTGGCCGGGCTCGGCCCGTCGGGCTCGGTGATGGTGAAGGCCGTCGGAGGGGGCGGCGGGCGCGGCATGCGGGCCGTGCTGCACCCGGACGACCTGGCGGACGCCTGGGAGCGCTGCCGCTCGGAGGCATTGCAGGGCTTCGGGCGCGCCGAGCTGTACGTGGAGGAGCTCCTTGTCGGCGCCCGGCACATCGAGGTCCAGATCCTGGGCGACACGACCGGCGAGGTCACCCATCTCTGGGAGCGGGACTGCAGCGCCCAGCGCCGCCACCAGAAGCTCGTCGAGATCGCACCGGCGCCCGGACTCTCCCCGTCCATGAGGGAGAAGCTGGTGTCCGCGGCGCTCCTGATGGCCCGCGAGTGCGGCTACACGGGGCTCGGCACCTTCGAATTCCTGGTCACGGACGAGGAGTTCCACTTCATCGAGGCGAACCCGCGCCTCCAGGTGGAGCACACGGTCACCGAGGAGGTGACGGGCGTCGACCTGGTGGTGGCACAACTGCGCCTGGCCGCGGGCGATTCGCTCGCTTCGCTGGGCCTCGCGGGTCCGCCGACCGAGCCGCGCGGCTACGCGCTCCAGGCGCGCGTCAACGCCGAGACCCCGACCGCCGACGGCACCGCGCTCCCCTCCACGGGCACCCTCACCCGCTTCGACCTGCCGACGGGTCCCGGTGTGCGGGTGGACACCGCGGCGCGCAACGGCGCGGAGATCGGGGCGCGTTACGACTCGCTGCTCGCGAAGGTCATCACGCACGCGCCCCACGGGGACTTCGCTGCGGTCTGCGAACGTGCGTCCCGCGCGCTCGCGGACTTCGCCGTCGAGGGCGTACGCACCGGAATTCCGCTGCTCCGCGCGCTGCTCGCCCATCCGGGTTTCACCGCGGGCGGCGCGCACACCGGCTTCGTGGCCGAGCACGTCGCGGAGCTGCTGCCCGATGAGCCGCGACCGCAGCCGCAGCCGCTGCCTCTGCCGGTGCCGGGAGACGCGACGATCGCCGCCCCCATGACCGGGACGGTCGTCGCCGTCGACGTCACGGTGGGCGAACAAGTGGCGGCCGGGCAGCAGTTGCTCGTACTCGAAGCGATGAAGATGGAGCACGTCCTGCGCGCGGACGCCTCCGGCACCGTGACCGCCCTGCACGCGCGCGTGGGCGACACGACGGCGGAGGGCCACCCCTTGGTGACGGTGGACGCGTCGACGGCTGACGAAGCGGCCACGGCGCACACCGAGGAGGCCGTGGACCCGGACGCCGTCCGCCCCGACCTGGCCGAAACCCTGGCCCGGCACGCCTTCGGCCTGGACGAGCACCGCCCCGAATCCGTCGCCAAGCGTCACCGCATCGGGCGCCGCACCGCACGCGAGAACATCCGGGACCTGTGCGACGAGGGCACCTTCACGGAGTACGGCGCGCTCGCCATCGCCGCCCAGCGCCGCCGCCGCTCCCTGGACGACCTGATCGCCTCGACGCCCGCCGACGGCATGGTCACCGGCACGGGGCGGATCGACGGCGTGCGGTGCGTGGCGATGTCGTACGACTACACCGTGCTCGCCGGCACGCAGGGACTGCAGAACCACCGCAAGACGGACCGGATGCTCCAGCTTGCCGGGGAACGGCGGCTGCCCGTCGTGCTGTTCGCGGAGGGCGGCGGCGGGCGCCCCGGAGACACCGACACGACGTCCGTGGCCGGGCTCGACGTGACGACGTTCCACCAGATGGGCCGCCTGAGCGGGCAGGTGCCGCTGGTGGGCATCGCGTCGGGACGCTGCTTCGCGGGCAACGCGGCGCTGCTCGGCTGTTGCGACGTGGTCATCGCGACGCCGGAGGCGAGCATCGGGATGGGCGGCCCGGCGATGATCGAGGGCGGCGGTCTCGGCGTGTTCCGCCCCGAGGAGGTCGGCCCGCTGTCCGTCCAGGTGCCGAACGGCGTCGTGGACATCGCGGTGGCCGACGAGGCCGAGGCGGTGCGGGTGGCGCGCAAGTACCTCGCGTACTTCACGCACTCGCACGACCCGTACGACCCGTATGACTCATCCGGCTCACCCGACGACGGGGCGGGCCGGAGCTGGGAGGCGCCGGACCCGCGGCTGCTGCGGCACGCGGTCCCGGAGAACCGGCGCCGCGCCTACGACGTACGGGCCGCGATCGAGGGCATCGCCGACACGGACTCGGTCCTGGAACTGCGGGGCGGCTTCGGCGCCGGGATCATCACGGCGCTCGTACGCGTCGAGGGGCGGCCGATGGGGCTGCTCGCCAACAACCCCGGACACCTGGGCGGGGCGATCGACCGTGACGCGGCAGACAAGGCGGAACGCTTCCTGCGGCTGTGCGACGCGTTCGGCCTTCCGGTCGTCTCGCTCTGCGACACACCGGGCTTCATGGTGGGCCCGGACGCCGAACGGACCGCGACCGTACGGCACTTCTCGCGCCTCTTCGTGACCGGAGCCCAGCTTCGCGTGCCGCTGGTGAGCCTGGTGCTTCGCAAGGCGTACGGGCTCGGCGCGATGGCCATGATGGGCGGCTCCACGCGCGCGCCCGTGGCCACGGCGGCGTGGCCGAGCGGCGAGTTCGGCGGGATGGGGCTCGAGGGCGCCGTCCGTCTGGGCTACCGCAAGGAACTGGCCGCGATCGCCGATCCCGAAGAACGGCAGCGGGTTTTCGAGGGCCGGGTCGCCGAGCTGTACGAGCACGGCAAGGCGGTGAACGCCGCGGCGGCACTGGAGATCGACGCGGTCATCGACCCTGCGGAGTCGCGGAGTTGGATACTGGCGGCGCTGGAGGGTGCGGTCGGCCGGTGACCCGGTCGGCACGCCCGCTCAGTACATGATCCCCACGAGCCCGTCCCCCTGCTCCGCGCAGACGAGCCCGCCCGTGCAGCAGGCACCCCAGCTGCCGGATCCGGGCCCGAAGAGGGTCACCCGCTCCCAGTGCTCCGCGGTCGGTCTGGCCCGCGAGAGGCGCAGGCCCAGCTCGTCCACCGCCATCTCGGCGAGCGGCGGCGCGTCGGGCGCCGCTGCGGCGCCGGGCAGCACGGCGACGATCTCCGCGGCGGGATAGCCGAACAGGTCGATGTCGTCCCAGGCCACCGGAATCGCTTCCGGCCCGTCCTCCGTCCGGACCCGTGCCTGGATCTCCACGCGGGCCAGGCGTTCCGTGGCCCCCGGGCCGCCACCGCCGAATCCGACGACGACGCCGTCGAGTTCGGCGTCGAAGCTCCACTCGGGCTCGAAGAGGAGGCCGCCGAGCCAGGCGTCGTGCGCGTGCCGAAGCTCCGCGTACTGGCCCAGGGTCAGCCCCATGCACTGCCGGTGGTGCGTGACCCGGTCGGGCGGCAGCAGTTCCAGGATCTCGCCGGGAGTCATCCCGAACTTCAACAGTCCCGCGCCGCCCGGCAGTTCCACGCCGACTTCTCGCAACAACTCCAACATTGCACCATTGTTCACCCGTTGACCCAGGTGGCAAGGCTGTTGACGAGATCACCCAGAAACCGGCGGGCGGTCGGCGGTCAGGACTGGGGGCGGCTGCCGTGGTTGGCCGCGTGCTTACGGCGTGCCTTCTTCTTGCGGCGTCGTTTCGATGACATCGAATTCCCCTCTCACCAGGTTGACCACGAGTGGCATTTGTTCCGTTTTCTACGGTTCCACACCAGGACTCGACCGGCGACCGGACCCGACGGGACCCGATCGACCCCCGGCGAGAGCAAACAGATTGTTCACAATGAAACGTTGACAACGCGCCGTGCGGCATCGATGCTGATCTCATGTCCACGACTCCGCAGCAGCAGCCCGACGAGACCGACCCCTTCAGCCCCACGCACCCGGACCAGGTGCGCGCCGGTCGCGCTCCCGCGTCCCTCTTCCGCATCGCCGAACGGCACGCGCCCACCCCCGAACAACGCCACCGGCAGGTGCACGCCACGATCGTGCTGCCCCACGAGGCGGTACGGCTCGTGACGTTCCTGATGACCGGGGCCGCGGACCGCGCGGCGGACGAGCCGGAGGTGGACCAGGCGGACATCACCGCGGCACTGACACTCGTTCCGACGGCGCGCGCCGATATGGACGACGTGGAGGCGGCCCTGCTGAAGATGGCGCGTGGTCGCGGCATGACCTGGCCGGAGATCGCCTTCGGTCTCGGCCTCGGCACTCCGCAGGCGGCGAGGCAGCGCTACGAACGGCTGATCGGCCGTACGACGCCCGGCCCGGAAACCGACTCCCCGGCCGGCCCGGAAACCGACTCTCCGGCCGAGTAGGACGCTTCACTCCCCCGCATGCCGGAGCCACACATAGCTCACCGGCTGCGGGGCGTTCCACGCCGCGGCCAGAGCGGGGTCGACGGGCAGGAAGCCGGCACCGCGATAGCAGCGCAGGGCGGCGGCGTTCCCCGGATGTACGCGCATGAAGATCTCCGTGTACCCGACCCGCAGGGCAAGACCGGCAAGACCCCGCACCAGCCGCCGCCCGACGCCCCGCCCGCGGGCATCGGGCGCCACGATGATCCGGGCGAGTTCCGCCTCGTCCTCCTCCTCGTCGCACCACACCTCCCCGTAGCCGAGCAGCCGGGCCCCCTCGGCAAGCACCTGGCCACGCACGTCCCCGTCCAGTTGCCACCCGGCGACCACCCGCGCGGTCACGGGAAAGTCCCGGAGCCCGCACCACAGGGCCGCCTCGTCGGCGGAGGCGGGCCAGCCCGCCACGGTGACCGCGTCCGCCGCCACGGCGAAGGGCCGAAGCTCCATGTACGATCGCTCCCGCCATGCAGATGAATGCCAACTACACCAGTCTCGTCGCCGTCGGCGACTCCTTTACCGAGGGCATGTCGGACCTGCTGCCCGACGGCAGCTACCGCGGCTGGGCAGACCTGCTCGCCGCCCGGATGGCTGCCGTGTCCCCCGGTTTCCGGTACGCGAACCTCGCGGTGCGCGGGAAACTCATCAAGCAGATCGTCGACGAGCAGGTGGACGTCGCGGCCGCCATGCAGCCCGATGTGATCACCCTGGTGGGCGGCCTCAACGACACGCTGCGCCCCAAGTGCGACATGGTCCGCGTACGCGACCTCCTGGAGCAGGCGGTCGAACGCCTCGCCCCCGCCTGCAAGCAGCTGGTCCTGATGCACAGCCCGGGACGCAACGGCCCGGTGTTCCAGCGTTTCCGCCCGCGCATGGAAGAACTCTTCGTCCACATCGACGAGTTGGCGGCACGGCACGGCGCCACGGTCGTGGACCTGTACGGATCGGCCGTGCTCGGCGATCAGCGCATGTGGGACGTGGACCGGCTGCACCTGACCGCCGAGGGCCACCGCAGGGTCGCCGAAGCGGTGTGGCAGTCGCTCGGCCACGACCCCGAGGACGACTGGAATTCCCTGCTCCCGGACAGCGCCCCGCCGAACTGGGCGGCGCGCCGGGTCGCCGACGCCCGCTTCGCCAGGCAGCACCTGGTCCCGTGGATAGGCCGCCGCCTCACGGGCCGCTCCTCCGGGGACGGCCTCCCGGCCAAGCGTCCGGACCTGCTGCCGTACGAGTCCGGGGACCCGCGCGCGTAGGTACCCGCTACGTACTCTCCCTGGCCGTGTCGGCGAACCGGGCGAGGCCCTGCGCGAGCGCGTCCATGCCGCGGTCGAAGGCCTGCAGCTGCTCGGCGGTGACCGCGGACGGGCCGGTGCCCGCGCTCCACCGGGTGACGAGCAGCAGCGGCTCCGCGACCAGGTCCGTCGTGCGTACCGCCTGCCGGTAGACCCGCCGCGGCCCGGCCGGCATCAGTACCGCGTGCTTCGTGACGAGCTCGCGGTACCGGGCGTCGATGTCGGCGGCGCGGGCACGCGCGGTCGCGGCGTCCAGGGGCTCGTACAGATCGGCCGGGCCGGTCGGCCCCGGCCGGAAGTGCCGGCCGACGTCGACGAGCTCCATGCGGATCTGTGCCACCAGCGTGAGGTAGGCGAGGCACGCTTCCTGCCGCGCGGCACCCTGCCGGATCAGGCGTCACAGCCTAGGTCCGCCGTGCGCGCCGCCTACTCCTCGACCTCGTCCTCGAAGTGCAGCGCGATGGACTGCAATACGTCCGCCGACGTCACGTCGGTGCGCCCCTCGTCGTGGGCCTCGGCGAGCTGGGCGAAGGAAAAGGCGAAGGCCGAGGTGATCTGCTCGATGACGGGACTCAGTTCCCGGCCCACCACCTCGGCGACCTCGATGGGAGAGGCGTCCGCGGGGATTTCGATGCGCGGCAGCATCTCCTCGAGCATCGTGCCGACCGCGCCGCTGGGTTCGACCTCGCCGTCCGGGTTCTCCCGTACCTGTCGGCGCATCTCGATCGCCTCGGTCAGGATGCCGACGACTCTTTGGATGATCTCGCGCTGCTCCATGCGGTGAAGCCTAGACGTACGTGGATCACCAGGAGTTGCGGCACCGCCGGAGCCGGCACATGGACGGCACCCGGGCCGCGCCCTGGACGATGCTCCAATGCCCCGGGCCCTGCGGACTGTAGGGACGGTCAAAGGCCAGGTCGGGCGGCAGGTAAACTCCGTGCACGTGACTGCCGCGCCTGCAAAGCCCCGTATCCCGAACGTCCTCGCCGGGCGTTACGCCTCCGTCGAGCTCGCCACCCTCTGGTCGCCCGAGCAGAAGGTCAAGCTGGAGCGTCAGCTCTGGCTCGCCGTCCTGCGGGCACAGAAGGACCTGGGGATCGAGGTTCCGGACGCCGCCATCGCCGACTACGAGCGGGTCATCGACGACGTCGACCTCGCCTCGATCGCCGAGCGCGAGAAGGTCACGCGCCACGACGTGAAGGCCCGCATCGAGGAGTTCAACGCACTCGCCGGGCACGAGCAGGTCCACAAGGGCATGACCTCGCGCGACCTGACCGAGAACGTGGAGCAGCTGCAGGTCCGGCTCTCCCTGGAGCTCGTGCGCGACCGCACCGTCGCGGTCCTCGCGCGCCTCGGCAAGCTGTCGGGCGAGTACGCCGAGCTGGTCATGGCCGGGCGCTCGCACAACGTGGCCGCGCAGGCGACGACCCTTGGCAAGCGTTTCGCGACGACCGCCGACGAGCTGCTCGTCGCCTACCGCCGCGTCGACGACCTCCTTCGCCGCTACCCGCTGCGCGGCATCAAGGGCCCCGTCGGCACCGCGCAGGACATGCTCGACCTGCTGGGCGGCGACGCCGACAAGCTCACCGACCTGGAGCAGCGGATCGCCGGGCACCTCGGCTTCGACCGCGCGTTCACCTCGGTCGGCCAGGTCTACCCGCGCTCCCTGGACTACGAGGTCGTCACCGCCCTGGTGCAGCTCGCCTCGGGTCCCTCCTCGCTGGCCAAGACGATCCGTCTGATGGCCGGGCACGAGCTCGTCACCGAGGGCTTCAAGCCGGGCCAGGTCGGCTCGTCCGCGATGCCGCACAAGATGAACACCCGCTCCTGCGAGCGCGTCAACGGCCTCACCGTCATCCTGCGCGGCTACGCCTCGATGACCGGCGAGCTGGCGGGCGACCAGTGGAACGAGGGCGACGTCTCCTGCTCGGTGGTCCGCCGTGTCGCCCTGCCCGACGCGTTCTTCGCGCTCGACGGGCTCCTGGAGACCTTCCTGACGGTGCTCGACGAGTTCGGCGCCTTCCCGGCCGTCGTGGCGCGCGAGCTGGACCGCTACCTCCCCTTCCTCGCCACGACCAAGGTCCTGATGGCCTCGGTGCGTGCGGGTGTCGGCCGCGAGGAGGCCCACGAGGCGATCAAGGAGAACGCGGTCGCCTCCGCGCTCGCCATGCGCGAGCAGGGCGCCGAGCGCAACGAGCTCCTGGACAAGCTCGCCGCCGACTCCCGGATTCCCCTGGAGCGCGCCGAGCTCGACGAGCTCATGGCCGACAAGCTGTCCTTCACGGGCGCGGCGGGCGACCAGGTCGCCGCCGTCGTCGCACAGATCGAGGCGGTGCTCAAGGAGCACCCCGAGGCCGCGGCCTACACGCCGGGCGCCATTCTCTGAGCGCTACCGCGACGCACGGTGCTCGCCCTTGCCCGCCCTGCGCACCCGCAGCGCGACGAAGGTGAGCACCGCGAGCGCCACCACGGCGAGAACTCCCTTGGAGTACAGGCCCACCAGGTCGGTGACCTGGTGCCAGCGCGAGCCGAGCGCGTGGCCGATCAGGATGAAGACGGCGTTCCAGATGAGGCTGCCCGCGGTCGTCAGGGCGAGGAAGACGGGCAGCCCCATCCGCTCGACGCCCGCCGGCACCGAGATCATGCTCCGGAAGACCGGGATCATCCGGCCGAAGAAGACCGCCTTGGTGCCGTGCCGGGCGAACCACTCTTCCGTGCGCCGGATGTCGGACGCCTTCACGAGCGGGAGCCGCGCGGCGATGGCCAGGGTGCGGTCCCGGCCGAGCAGCGCGCCGACCGCGTAGAGCGCGAGCGCGCCGATCACGGAGCCCGCCGTGGTCCAGAACAGCGCCTCGACCAGGCTGAACTTGCCCTGGCTCGCGGCGAATCCGGCGAGCGGCAGGATCACCTCGCTGGGCAGCGGCGGGAACAGGTTCTCCAGGGCGATGGCCACTCCGGCGCCGACCGCGCCGAGCGTGTCCATGAGGTCGGTGGCCCAGCCCGCGATACCGCCGGTGGGCGGTTCGTCGGCGGCGGCGATGGCTTCGTACGCGGAGTTGAGGATCATGCACTGAACGGTAGGAAACGGCGGTGCGCGCCGGTATGAGGGGGGCCGCACAGGTCCTGTGCGGTGGGCCGCAGGGCAGCGTTGTGGTTTTCCGCAGTCCCCGCGTCCCGGCCGCTGGGCTAGCGTGGCCGATCATGCGTACGCATCTACAGCGCTGGCTCCGGGTGACGGTCGGCGTACTCGCCGGCGCCGTCACGGCGGTCGCCGAGCTCGCCTTCGCGCTGGTGGCAGGGCTCTGGCTGCTCGCCACGCTCGGGCGGCGCACCGGACGCGGCGCCGAGGCCCGCATCGTGGCCGGCGCCCGCAGGCTCGCCGAGCTTGAGCGGCGCCGTATGGCCGCCTTCTTCGGCACCGAACTCGCGGCGGCGCCGACCGGCCGCCCCGCCGTGAACTACATCGCCTCGCGCTGGTCCCTGGGCCTGCTCGGCGGGGTGGTGCTCGGCTGCGCGCTGCTCGGGGCGGGGTATGCCTCGCTGGCGGTGTGGGGGTGGTTCGTCGCCGACATCAGCTCCCCCGGCACCCTGATCCTCTCCTCGATCGCCGGGCTCTTCCTGCTCTACCTGTGCGTCCAGGGGACGTACGGCGTCGCGCTCGCGGACGAGCGGCACGCGCGCCGCTTCCTCGGCCCGAACGACGGGCAGCTCATGGAGCGCAGGATCGGCGAACTCGTCGCGAGCCGCGCCGGGGTCGTGGAGGCCGTGCACGACGAGCGGCGCCGCATCGAACGCGATCTGCACGACGGCGTCCAGCAGCGCATCGTCGCCCTCGGGATGCTCCTGGGCCGCGCCCGGCGCGCGGCCGACCCGGAGAAGTCGGCCCGTCTCCTGGCGCAGGCGCACGAGGAGACCCAGCAGGCCCTGGTCGAACTCCGGGACGTCGCCTGGCGGGTCTACCCCGCCGCCCTCGACGAGGGCGGGCTCGCAGCCGCCCTGGAGACCGTCGCCGAGCGTGCGGCGATCCCCGTACGACTCGACTGCGACCTGCACGAGACCCCTCCCCCGACGGCGCAGGCCGTGGCGTACTTCGTCGCCGCCGAAGCCGTCACCAACGCCGTCAAGCACTCCGGCGCCACCCTCGTCACCGTCCGTGCCGAGCAGCGAAATGCCGTGCTGCACCTGCGCGTAGAGGACGACGGGCGGGGCGGCGCCGATCCGTCCGGCGGCGGTCTGCTCGGGCTCACCCGGCGCGTGGCCGCCCTGGACGGCACCCTCACCGTAGCCAGCCCCGCCGGAGGGCCCACCCTCATCACCGCGGAGCTGCCATGCGCGTAATGCTCGCCGACGACTCGACGCTGCTGCGGGAGGGCCTGGCCCGGCTGCTCGCGGACGAGGGGCACACCGTCACGGCCTCGGTGGGTGACGCGCGGGAGCTGCTCGCCGCCGTGGCCGGGGATCCGCCGGACGCCGCCGTCATCGACGTACGCATGCCGCCCACGCACACCGACGAAGGGCTGCGGGCCGCGCTCGAGATCCGGGCGACATGGCCGCAGACGAGCGTCCTCGTGCTTTCGCAGTACGTCGAACGCCGTTACGCCACCGAGCTGTTGACCACCGCCACCGAGGGCGTCGGCTATCTGCTCAAGGACCGGGTCGTCCAGGTCGACGAGTTCCTGGACGCCCTGGAGCGGGTCGCTTCGGGCCAGACCGCCTTCGACCCCGAGGTCGTACGGCAGTTGCTGACCCTCAGCAGCCACACCGACCCACTCCAACGCCTGACCCCGCGGGAGCGCGAGGTGCTCGGCAAGATGGCGCAGGGGCACACCAACGCGGCGATCGCCGGGCAGTTGTACGTCTCGCAGAGCGCCGTCGAGAAGTACATCGCCGCGATCTTCGACAAGCTGGAACTGGCCGGTACGACCGGTTACAGCCGTCGTGTGCTCGCCGTCCTGCGCTATCTCGGGTCCTGACCGACAGCTGTCCCTGAGTTACAGGCCGACGTCCCGGCTGCGGAAGTCCTCCAGGGACTCGCGCCGCACCAGGAGCCGCGCGTGCCCGTCGGCCACGGCCACCACGGGCGGTCGCCCGACGAGGTTGTAGCCGGACGCCATGGAGAGGTGGTAGGCGCCCGCCACCGGCACGCCCAGGATGTCTCCCGGCCGTACGTCGCCCGGCAGTTCGATGTCGGAGGCGAGCACGTCGCCGGCCTCGCAGTGCCGCCCGACGACGGTAACCGGCGCGGCGGGGGTCGTGGAGTGCCTGCCGATCAGGCGCGGCGCGTACCGCACGCCGTACAGCGCGGGCCTCGGGTTGTCGCTCATCCCGCCGTCCACGGCGACGAAGGTGCGTCCGCCGGTCCGTTTGACGGCGAGCACGTGGTAGAGGGCCACTCCGGCGGGGCCCGCGATGGCGCGGCCCGGTTCGATGAGCAGCTTGGGCACCGTGAGTCCGGCCGCCGCGCAGCTCTCCGTCAGCGCGGCGCGCACCTTGCGGGCGAGCGCGGTGATGTCCAGGGCCGCCTCGCCGGGGCGGTAGGCGATGCCGTGGCCGCCGCCGAGGTCCAGTTCGGGCAGGGTGACGCCGTGCTGGTCCTTGATGCGGGCCATCAGGCCGACCAGTCGGCGTACGGCGGCGAGGAACGGCTTCTCGGTGCTGATCTGCGAGCCCAAGTGGCAGTGCAGGCCGGTCAGTTCGAGGCCGGGCTGGCCGATGATGCGGGCGATGGCGTGCTGCGCGGAGCCGTCGGTGATCGACAGGCCGAACTTCTGGTCGTCGGTCCCGGTACGGATCTTCGCGTGGCCGCCCGCCGCGATGCCGGGCACCACCCGGACCATCACCTTCTGGCGGCTGCCCGGCGGGACGGCCGCCGCAAGCCGGGCGATCTCGGACGCGCTGTCGATGACGATGCGCCCGACGCCGAGCCGCAGCGCGGCGTTCAGGTCGTGCGGGCTCTTGGCGTTGCCGTGCAGCACGATGCGCTCGGCGGGGAAGCCCGTGGTCACCGCGAGTTCCAGCTCGCCCGCCGAACAGACGTCGAGCCCGAGCCCTTCCTCCGCGACCCAGTGGGCCATCGCGCGGCACAGGAAGGCCTTGGCGGCGTAATGCACCTCCGCGTCGGGAAAGGCGTGCAGGTAGGTGCGGCAGCGTGTGCGTACGTCGTCCTCGTCGATGAGGTAGGCCGGGGTGCCGAAGCGCTCGGCGATCTCGGTGAGCGGTACGCCGCCGACGGCGAGGTCGCCGTGGGCGAGTCGCGCGGTGGTCGCGGGCCAGACCGACAGGTCGTCGTCGGCGGTGGCGGCCGGGGTCAGGGGTTCGTGCAGGGTGGTCATGGCAGGTTCTCTCTTCGCCTCGTCCTGTTCCGCGTCTGCTTCTGCTTCTGCGCCTGCTTCTGGTTCGGCTGCGGCTTCCGTGTCCTCAGCCGATCCAGGCGGTCAGGGCGCCGACCACTGCGGCGGCCCCGGTCACCCGCAGCGCGCCGACCGCGTTGCGGTCCCACTCGCGCCAGGCGGGGACGCGCCGCTCCGGTGCGGCGACGGGGTGGGCCGCGAGCCGCGGGTCGACGGTGACCTCGCGGACGCCGAGCGGCTCGGTGAGCGCCCGCAGCGCGGGCTCCGAGAGCCTGATCCAGGCCTGGCGGGCGCCGAGGGCCGCGCTCAGCCGCTGAGGGGTGGTGAAGGCGACGGCGGTACGGGCGCCGACGGGGGTGCGGAACAGGCGGGCGACGCAGCCCGCGGGTCCCGGCCGGACGGGGACGAAGAGCGGTCCGGCCGGGCCGGGTTCACAGGGCTCGGGGTCCTCGCCGCACTGGGGCTCTGCCATGGGGTTCTCCTCCTTGAGCGTGCGTCCTGCTCGGTCTGTACCGAAGCTATGCCCGGCCCCGAGTGCCGCCCGCCCTCCATGACGGGACGTTGACGGCGGTGGGACCCGCGTTGACGTGGGCTTGACGGGCCCGACGTAGCCGCCCGCTCTTTTGAGATCAATAGCGTTCGGAAGAGGCCAAGGTCACAGCCCTGTACGGCACCCAGTGCCAGGGGTTGCGCCCTAGCATCATGCGCATGACGGTCCTGCCTGACGACGGGCTTTCCCTGGCCGCCGAGTTCCCTGATGCGACCCATGAGCAGTGGCAGCGCCTGGTGGAAGGCGTGCTGCGCAAATCGGGTAAGGATGTATCGGGGCCGGCCGCCGAGGAAGCGCTGTCCACCGCACTCGAGGACGGGCTCAGCACCCGCCCGCTGTACACCTCCAGGGAAGCCGCGCCCGACGCCGGTTATCCGGGTTTCGCCCCCTTTGTCAGGGGCGGCACCGCCGCGGGCAGCGCCGCGGCCGGCTGGGACGTACGGCAGCGGCATGCGACCACGGATCCCGCCGGTACGAACGAGACCGTGCTCGCGGACTTGGAGAACGGCGTCACCTCGCTGTGGCTCGGCGTCGGCCCCGGCGCGCTCCCGGTCGCCGGCATCGAGCGTGCCCTGGACGGCGTCTTCCTCGACCTGGCGCCCCTCGCCCTGGACGCGGGCAGCGAAGTCGGCCCCGCGGCACGTGAGTTGTTCCGGCTCTACGAGGAGCGGGGTATCCCGAAGGACGCGGCGCGCGGCACCCTCGGCGCCGATCCCCTGGGCCACGAGGCCCGCACCGGCGAGCGGCTCGACCCCGCCGACGCGATCGATCTTGCCCGGCTGTGCGGCCAGGAGTACCCGAACCTGCGCGCGCTGGCCGTCGACGCCCTGCCGTACCACGAGGCGGGCGGCTCGGCGGCGCAGGAGCTCGGCGCATCGCTCGCCACTGCCGTCGCCTATCTGCGCGAGCTGACCGGGGCCGGGCTCACGGTCGAGGCGGCCTGCGCCCAGCTGGAGTTCCGGTACGCGGCCACCGCCGACCAGTTCCTGACCATCGCCAAGCTGCGGGCGGCGCGGCGGCTCTGGGCCCGCGTGGCCGAGGTCTGCGGCGCGCCGGACGCGGGGGCACAGCGCCAGCACGCCGTGACCTCGCCGGTGATGATGTCGCGCCGCGATCCGTGGGTGAACATGCTGCGCACGACGGTGGCCTGCCTCGGTGCGGGCGTCGGCGGCGCGGACTCGGTGACCGTCCTGCCCTTCGACCACTCGCTCGGCCTGCCGGACGCGTTCGCGCGCCGCATCGCCCGCAACACCTCGACGATCCTCCTGGAGGAGTCGCACCTCGCCCGGGTGATCGACCCGGCGGGCGGCTCCTGGTACGTGGAGCGCCTCACGGACGAACTCGCCCACGCGGGCTGGGAGTTCTTCCAGGAGATCGAGCGCGCGGGCGGCCAGGCGGCGGCCCTGCGCTCCGGCCTGATCGGTGAACGCCTCGCCGCCACCTGGGCCAAGCGCAGCGAGAAGCTGGCCAAACGGCGCGAACCGATCACCGGGGTCAGTGAGTTCCCGAACCTGACGGAGCGTCCCGTCGAGCGCGTGGCTCCGCCCGCCGAGGCGACGGGCGGCCTGCCGCGCGTCCGCCGCGACGAGGCGTACGAGGCCCTGCGCGCGCGCTCGGACGCCCACCTCGCAGCGACGCAGGCCCGCCCCCGGGTGTTCCTGGCCGCGCTGGGCCCCGCCGCCGCGCACACCGCGCGGGCCTCCTTCGCCTCGAACCTCTTCCAGGCGGGCGGCATCGAGGCCGTCCACGACCCGGTGTCGGTGGACGCGACGACCGCCGCCGACGCGTTCAAGGCCAGCGGTGCCACGGTGGCGTGCCTGTGCTCCAGCGACGCGCTCTACGAGGAGCGGGCCGCCGAGGTCGCCGACGCGCTCAAGGCGGCGGGCGCGCGGCGGGTGTTCCTCGCGGGGCGGCCCGCCGAGTACGCCTCCGTCGACGCGTACGTCTTCGCGGGCTGCGACGCCGTGTCCGTGCTCTCCTCCACCCTCGACCACATGGGAGTGGCGTAATGGCGATCCCCGACTTCTCCGGCGTCGGCCTGACGTCCGATGCCACCCCTGAAGTTGCCAAGGACCAGTGGCGCAGCGCCGTCAAGGAGTCCACCGGCAAGGCCGACGACGACCTGCTGTGGGAGACCCCGGAGGGCATCGCGGTCAAGCCGCTCTACACGGGCGCCGACCTCGAAGGCCTCGACTTCCTGGAGACGTACCCGGGTGTCGCGCCCTACCTGCGCGGCCCCTACCCGACGATGTACGTCAACCAGCCCTGGACGATCCGGCAGTACGCGGGCTTCTCCACCGCCGAGGAGTCCAACGCCTTCTACCGCCGCAACCTCGCGGCCGGCCAGAAGGGCCTCTCGGTCGCCTTCGACCTGCCCACGCACCGCGGCTACGACAGTGACCACCCGCGGGTGACGGGCGACGTCGGCATGGCGGGCGTCGCGATCGACTCGATCTACGACATGCGTCAGCTCTTCGACGGCATCCCGCTGGACAAGATGACCGTGTCGATGACGATGAACGGTGCGGTGCTCCCCGTACTCGCGCTGTACATCGTGGCCGCCGAGGAGCAGGGCGTACCGCCCGAGAAGCTGGCCGGGACCATCCAGAACGACATTCTCAAAGAGTTCATGGTCCGCAACACCTATATCTATCCGCCCAAGCCCTCGATGCGGATCATCTCCGACATCTTCGCGTACACCTCGCAGAAGATGCCGCGCTACAACTCCATCTCGATCTCCGGGTATCACATCCAGGAGGCGGGCGCGACGGCCGACCTGGAGCTCGCGTACACCCTCGCCGACGGCGTGGAGTACCTGCGGGCCGGTCAGGAAGCGGGCCTGGACGTCGACGCGTTCGCGCCGCGGCTCTCCTTCTTCTGGGCGATCGGCATGAACTTCTTCATGGAGGTCGCCAAGCTCCGCGCGGCGCGCCTGCTGTGGGCGAAGCTGGTCAAGCAGTTCGACCCGAAGAATCCCAAGTCGCTCTCCCTGCGCACCCATTCACAGACCTCGGGCTGGTCGCTCACCGCGCAGGACGTGTTCAACAACGTCACGCGTACGTGCGTCGAGGCGATGGCGGCCACGCAGGGCCACACCCAGTCGCTGCACACGAACGCCCTCGACGAGGCGCTCGCCCTGCCCACCGACTTCTCCGCGCGCATCGCCCGCAACACCCAGCTGCTCATCCAGCAGGAGTCGGGCACGACGCGCACGATCGACCCGTGGGGCGGCAGCGCGTACGTCGAGAAGCTGACGCACGACCTGGCGCGGCGCGCCTGGCAGCACATCGAGGAGGTCGAGGCGGCGGGCGGCATGGCGCAGGCCATCGACGCGGGCATCCCGAAGCTGCGCGTCGAGGAGGCCGCGGCCCGTACGCAGGCGCGCATCGACTCGGGACGCCAGCCCGTCATCGGCGTCAACAAGTACCGCGTGGAGACCGACGAGCAGATCGACGTTCTCAAGGTCGACAACTCCTCCGTACGCAGCCAGCAGATCGCCAAGCTGAAGCGGCTGCGCGAGGAGCGCGACGAGGCGGCCTGCCAGGACGCGCTGCGGGCGCTGACGGCGGCGGCCGGGAGCGACCCCGGCCCGGGCCTTGAGGGCAATCTCCTCGCGCTCGCCGTGGACGCGGCCCGCGCCAAGGCGACGGTCGGCGAGATCTCCGACGCCCTGGAGACCTCGTACGGGCGGCACGCGGGACAGATCCGTACGATCTCTGGTGTGTACCGCACCGAAGCAGGCTCGTCCCCGTCCGTGGAACGCACCCGCACGCTCGTGTCGTCCTTCGAGGAGGCCGAGGGGCGCCGGCCGCGCATCCTGGTCGCCAAGATGGGCCAGGACGGCCACGACCGCGGCCAGAAGGTCATCGCCACCGCCTTCGCCGACCTCGGCTTCGACGTCGACGTCGGCCCGCTGTTCCAGACCCCGGCGGAGGTCGCGCGCCAGGCGGTCGAGGCGGACGTGCACATCGTCGGCGTCTCGTCGCTCGCCGCCGGGCACCTCACCCTCGTACCGGCGCTGCGTGCGGAGCTGGCCGCCGAGGGCCGCGAGGACATCATGATCGTCGTGGGCGGCGTGATCCCGCCGCAGGACGTGCCGACCTTGCTGGAGATGGGCGCCGCCGCCGTGTTCCCGCCCGGCACGGTGATCCCGGACGCCGCGTACGACCTGGTGAAGCGGCTGGCGGCCGACCTCGGCCACGAGCTGTGAGCATGGCGGCGCCGCGGATCGACATCGACGCGTACGTCAAGGGCGTGCTCGACGGGAAGCGGGCGCAGATCGCACGCGCGATCACGCTCGTCGAGTCGACACGTCCCCAGCACCGGGCCCTGGCACAGGAGTTGCTGACGCAGCTGCTTCCCCACAGCGGGCGGGCGCGGCGGATCGGCATCAGCGGGGTGCCCGGCGTGGGCAAGTCCACGTTCATCGACGCGCTCGGCACGATGCTGACCGGGCTCGGGCACCGGGTAGCGGTGCTCGCCGTCGACCCTTCCTCCACCCGGACGGGCGGCTCGATCCTCGGCGACAAGACGAGGATGGAACGCCTGGCGGTGGACCCGGCGGCGTTCGTGCGTCCGTCGCCCACCGCGGGGACGCTCGGCGGGGTCGCGAAGGCGACGCGCGAGTCGATCGTGGTGATGGAGGCGGCAGGCTACGACGTGGTGCTCGTGGAGACCGTGGGCGTGGGCCAGTCGGAGACGGCGGTCGCGAACATGGTCGACTCGTTCCTGCTGCTCAGCCTGGCCCGCACCGGCGACCAGCTGCAGGGCATCAAGAAGGGCGTCCTGGAACTCGCGGACGTCCTGGCCATCAACAAGGCGGACGGCCCGCACGAGCGTGACGCGCGCTCGGCGGCGCGGGAACTGGCGGGCGCCCTGCGGCTCATGCACCCTGCCGACGCCGCCTGGACGCCGCCGGTGCTCAGCTGCAGCGCGCGGGAGTCCAGCGGCCTCGACGAGGTCTGGGACCGCCTGGAACAGCACCGCTCGCTTCTGGACTCCACTGGGCGCCTCGCCGCCAAGCGGCGGGACCAGCAGGTCGACTGGACGTGGACGATGGTGCGGGACGAGCTTCTGGACCGGCTGCGGGGTCACGGGGCCGTACGCGAGCTGGCTCCCGGCCTTGAGCAGCAGGTGCGGGAGGGCACGTTGACGGCGACGCTGGCGGCGGAGCGGATTCTGGGGGCGTTTCAGGGGGACGGCTAGGGGGTTTCCTACGCCGAGGATGCGATGCGGGGTAATCGGGCGGGTGGGCGGGAAACATCCGCCGCGAAGCGGCGGTCTAGATTTAACCCATGACCACAGCAGCGCCCGACGAGGCCCCCGTCCTCCTGCACCAGGAGGGCCGCACAGGCCACATCACGCTCAACCGCCCCCGGGCGATCAACGCGTTGAACCACGCCATGGTCCGCTTGATGGACGAGGCCCTCTCCGCCTGGGAGAAGGCGGACGACATCACCACGGTCCTCCTCACCGGCAAAGGCGCCCGCGGACTCTGCGCGGGAGGCGACATCCGCTCCATCCACGACGACATCCGCGCGGGCGGCGGCGCCGCCTCCACGGCCTTCTGGCGTGACGAGTACCGGCTCAACGCCCGCATCGCCCGCTTCCCGAAGCCGTACGTCGCCGTCATGGACGGCATCGTGATGGGCGGCGGAGTCGGCGTATCGGCGCACGGCAGCGTGCGGATCGTCACCGAGCGCTCCCGGATCGCCATGCCGGAGACGGGGATCGGCTTCGTACCGGACGTCGGCGGTACGTATCTGCTGACGCGGACGCCCGGCGAACTGGGCACTCACCTCGCGCTGACCGGCACGGCGGTCGGAGCGGGCGACGCCCTGCTGTGCGGCCTCGCCGACCACTTCGTACCGTCCGAGCGGCTGCCGGAGTTCACCGCGGCGCTGGCCGGCGCCGACGTGAGCGAGGTCGTCGCGCGGTACGCCACCACCGCGCCCGCGGGCGAACTCGCCGCCCACCGCGAGTGGATCGACGCCTGCTACTCCGCCGACTCCGTGGAGGAGATCGTGGACCGGCTGTACGACTCCGGCGAACGGGCGGCGAAGGAGGCGGCGGAGACCGTCCTCGGCAAGTCGCCGACCTCCCTGAAGGTCACGCTCGCCGCCCTGCGCCGGGCCCGCTCCCTCGCCTCGCTGGAGGAAGTGCTCGACCAGGAGTACCGCGTATCGGCCACCGCGATCACCGCACCGGACATGGTCGAGGGCATCCGTGCCCGGGTGGTCGACAAGGACCGCGATCCGCACTGGTCCCCCGCCGAGCTCTCGCAGGTGACCGACGCGGACGTTGCCCGGCACTTCACGCCGCGCGAAGGCGACGAGCTCGGTCTCGCCGCCGGCAGGGGCTGACCCGCGATGCCTCTGATCCAGACACCCCGCCTCGTGCTCAGGCGCTGGCGCGAGAGCGACATCGCCCCCATGGCCGTCATCAACTCCGACCCGGAGGTGATGCGGTGGATCGGCGACGGCTCCGTCCACGAGAGCGAGGAGGAGACCCGGTCCCGCATCGCGATGTGGGAGCACGAGTGGGAGACCGAGGGCTTCGGGCTCTTCGCGGTGGAGGTCCGCGCCACCGGTGAACTCGCCGGGTTCACCGGGCTCTCCGTGCCGCACTACCTCCCCGAGGTGCTGCCCGCGGTGGAGATCGGCTGGCGGCTCGGACCTCCGTTCTGGGGACAGGGCCTGGCCACCGAGGCGGCGCGCGCTGCCCTGGGCTTCGCCTTCGCCGACCGCGGTCTCGAGCGGGTCGTCAGCATCGTCCAGGTGGGCAACAACGCTTCCGAACGCGTCATGAACAAGCTCGGGATGCGCGTGGAGCGGGGCGCCGTCGATCACCACTGCGGTCGCCCCATCCGCATCCATGTCCTCGACGCGCCCGCTACGGGGGATCGATCTCGGTGACCACGGCGAGGAGCTGGAAGGGCAGTTCCCTGTCCCACTGGGAGACGCCGAGGGCGATCCATCTCCCGTCGGCACGCCACAGGTGAAGATCCGGGACGGAGGAGCTCAGGGTGCCCCACGGCTCCGGTATGTCCTCGCTCGCACTGTCGTATCCGTCGCCCTGCGCCCGCTCGAGCACGCTCGCCAGGCTGAATATCTGCGGCGCTCCCCAGCGCTCGGCGAGCAGGACGCTCAGGCCGTCGCGCTCTGCCTCGTACTGATCGGCGGCCGCCTCCACCTGCGTGATGTCGGCATCCCAGAAGTCGTCACTCGTCAGTAACTCGGCGATGCGATACCCCGGACCACCGTCGCCGTCGTCCGACCTGCCGTGCTCCACCGGGAACTCCCGTGAGCGCAGCAGGTCGATCGCGGCGAGATGCTGTGCGGTACTCATGGCATCCAGTAAAGCGGCCACCACTGACAACTGGCCCGCCGTCAGGCCCTCGGCGGCACGATTTGGACATACGCCTCACGCGTCGCGTCGCCGCAGCGCCCACCAGCCCGCGAGAAGCGCGGCGGCCGCCCATGCCGCCGTAACGGCAAGTCCCGCCCACGGTCCCAGAGTTCCCGTCGGGTTCTCGTGCAGGATCTGCTGACCCGCGCGGTCCGGCAGGAAGCCCGCGACACCGTTCGCGACATCCCCGATCACGAAGGGCACGATGAGCGTGAACGGGATGAGGATGCTCAGGACGGCGACCCCGCTGCGCAGCAGCGTGGTCAGGCCCGCGGCGAGCAGCGCCATCAGCGCGAGGTAGATGCCCCCGCCGACGCACGCCCGCAGGGCACCGTCATGGCCGAGGCCGATGGCGTAGTCCCCCATGAACGCCTGGCCGGACAAGAACCCCGCGAAGCTGGTCAGGAGGCCCACACCGAGCGCCAGCGCGCCCACCACCGCGACCTTGGCCCCGTAGAAGAGCCCTCTGCGCGGCACCGCGGAGAGCGAGATCCGCAGCGCGCCGTTCAGGTACTCCGAGGACATCGCCGTCGTACCGAAGCTGATGGCGGCGACCTGGCCGAAGTTGAGCGCGTAGAAGGCGAAGAAGAGCGGTTCGTAGTCGGCGTTGTCGGCCTCCGCCGTGCCGACCGAGGCGAACGCGAGCACGGTGATGGCGAGGGTGGCCACGAACACGGAGATGAGCGAACCGAGGCTGGCCCGCACCGACCTGATCTTGATCCACTCCGAGCGGAGTACGGCGGTCGTCGACATGGTCAGGCCTCCTGGCGGGGCGTCGTGGCGGTGGCGGCGAACTCGGTGTCGTCGGCCGTGAGGGCGAGGTAGGCCTGCTCCAGGGAGGCCTGCTCATCGGAGAGTTCGAGGAGCGGAATGCCGTGACCTGCGGCGATGGATCCGATCTCGCCGGCCTGCGCGCCTTCCACCGTCCAGCGGCCGTCGTCCCCCGCGGCCATCACGTACCCCTTGTCCGTGAGGAGGCCCCGCAGCCGGTCGATCGAAGGGGTGCGCAGCCGGACGCGCGGGCTGCTGTGCGCCGCGATGAAGTCCGGCATCGAGGTGTCGGCGAGCAGCCTGCCCCGGCCGAGGATCACCAGGTGGTCGGCGAACGTGGCCGTCTCGTTCATGAGATGGCTGGAGACGAGGACCGTCCGGCCCTCTCGGGCGAGGCGCCGAAGGAGCTCGCGGATCCAGATGATGCCTTCGGGGTCGAGGCCGTTGGACGGCTCGTCCAGCATGATGACGCGCGGGTCGCCGAGCAGCGCGGCCGCGATGCCGAGGCGTTGGCGCATGCCGAGCGAGAACGTCTTGATCCGGCGCCCCGCCACGGCGGCGAGCCCCGCCTCTTCGAGTACCTCCTCCACCCGGCGGGCAGGGATGCGGTTGCTGGCGGCGAGGGCGAGGAGGTGGTTGCGGGCGGTACGCGATCCGTGGGCGGCCCCGGCGTCGAGCAGGGCCCCCACGTGGTGCAGGGGTTCCTCGATGTCCGCGTAGGGGCGGCCGCCGATCGTCGCGGTGCCCGAAGTGGGGCGGTCGAGGCCGAGGACGAGACGCATGGTGGTGGACTTGCCGGCGCCGTTGGGGCCGAGGAACCCGGTGACCTTCCCCGGGCGGACGGTGAAGGTCAGTTGGTCCACCGCGCGGGTGGTGCCGTACTCCTTGGTGAGGTCTTGGACGTCGATGCTGGTCATGGGTCCAGACTCGCGGCCGGGCGGCTGTCGGGGCTTCCCCCGGCCGGGGGCTTCGTCTCCCCCTCACGGGGGAGCCGGGCCGGGGTGTGCGGCTGGCACGATGACTCGATGCCCCGCTTCCTCCGGCCGGTCACCCGAGCGGTGACCTATACGCGCTGGCTGCACCTGCTCATCGGCTCGGCCATCGCCTTGATGGGTGCGTTCGTCACGCCGGGGCTCAGCAGTCCCTCAATCGGCCCCTGGACGCAGATCGCGCTTCAGCCGATCCCGCTGGTGGCGACGGCCGCCCTGCTGCTGCCGTCCCTGCGCAGGGCGGAGGGGCTGCAGGCACGGCTGATGCTGTTCCCGGGGCAGCACGCGCGCGTGCCGGGTGACGACGAGGACTCCGGCATCTCCGTGGTCCCCTCCGCTTCGTGGCGTGACCGGGGCAGGACCGCGCTGTGGGCCGTGTTTCGCCTGGAGGCAGGCTTCGCGGCGGGGTTCGTCACGGTGCAACTCCTCGGGACCGCGCTGGCCCTGGTGGACACGGCGTCCGAGCCCGGCGACGGGGCCGGGCTGCTCCTTCCGCTGCCCGGCCAGAACCCGCTGAACGCACTGCTCGTGCCGGTCCCGATCGCGATGCTCCTCGCGGTGATCGTGGCCGGGGGCAGGCTGACCACGTGGACCGCTCGCCGGCTGCTCGGCCCCTCCCCCAAAGAGCGCCTCGCCGTCCTGGAGGAGCGCACGGAGCAACTCCTCGAACGCACTCGCATCGCGCGCGAACTGCACGACTCCATCGGTCACGCGCTGACCGTCGCGGTCGTCCAGGCGGGCGCCGCACGGGCCGCCGCCGACCCGGAGTTCACCGACCGCGCGCTGGACGCCATCGAGGAGACCGGCAGGGCGGCCCTCGAAGACCTGGAGCGTGTCCTGCGGGTCCTCCGGGAGGACGAACGACCCGCGAGTCAGCGGCCCACGCTCGCCGACGCCGACCGCCTCCTGGAGTCCGCGCGGGCTTCGGGGGCAGAGGTCGACACCGAGGTGTCGGGCCCCCTGGAGAGCGTGCCGGGACCGGTGTCCCGCGAGGGTTACCGCATGCTCCAGGAGTCGCTCACCAATGTGTTGCGCCACTCCGGGCCGGTGCCGGTGAGCGTGCGGATCACGGTCGGCGACGGCGTGCTCGGCATGCGGGTGCGCAACACGCTGCCGCCGGGGACCGCACCGACCGGCCGCGGCGGCAGCGGCCTGCGCGGCATCCGGGAACGGGCCACCCTTCTGGGCGGCCGGGCCACCACGGGCCCCCGCGAGGGCGAGTGGCAGGTGCACGTCGAGCTGCCCCTGGGGTGATCCCCCGGGGTGATCTACGCTGACCGGATGCCGGTCACTGTCCTCCTCGTCGACGACGAACCCCTCGTACGCGCCGGTCTGCGCGCCGTCCTGGAGGCGCAGCCCGACATCGAGGTGGTCGGCGAGGCGGCCGACGGCGCCGCGGTGATTCCGCTCGTGCGCCAACTGCGGCCCGACGTGGTCGCCATGGACGTCCGCATGCCGCTTCTCGACGGCATCGAGGCCACGCGGGCCGTCGTGCGCACCGTGCAGGACCCGCCGAAGATCCTCGTCGTGACGACCTTCGAGAACGACGAGTACGTGTACGAGGCGCTGCGCGCGGGCGCCGACGGTTTCCTGCTCAAGCGCGCCCGGCCCGCCGAGATCGTGAACGCCGTCCGGCTCGTCGCCGAGGGCGAGTCGCTGTTGTTCCCCGCGGCGGTGCGGCAGCTGGCGGGCGAGTACGGGCGGCGCCCCGGCAACACCGCGGCCAGGGCCGCCCTGGAGCGGGCCGCGCTCACCGAGCGCGAGTCGGACGTGCTGCGTCTGATGACGCGCGGTCTGTCGAACGCGGAGATCGCGAGGGAGCTGGTCGTGGGCGCCGAGACCGTCAAGTCCCACGTGAGTTCCCTGCTCGCCAAGCTGGGGGCCCGCGACCGGACGCAGGCGGTGATCACCGCGTACGAGTCCGGTTTCGTCGCACCGGGGTAGACATGGCCGATCAGCACTCTGCGTCACAGGAGGGCCCGGCACTCGCAGTGGTCGGCCCCGGCGAGTACGATCCGCCCATCATGCGCACGAGCTGGGAGGACGGACGTTGGGGCGGCTGACCGGCGGGGATCCCTCTCTGCTGCGGCGGATCAACTCCGCGGTGGTGCTGCACGCTCTGCGTGCGGCGGACTTCGCGACACTCACCGAGATCACCCGGATCACCGGGCTTTCACGACCGACCGTCGAAGGCGTGGTCGAAGGGCTCATCGAGGCCGGGCTCGTGGTGGAGACCGCCGCCGAGGAAGGCGCGGCCAGACGCCAGGGACGTCCCGCACGGAGGTTCCGCTTCCGGGCCGAGGCGGGGCATCTGCTCGGTCTGGAAATCGGCCCGCACCGGGTGGCCGCCGTCCTGTCGGACCTGGACGGCCGGGTGATGGGCACGGCGGCCAGGGACGTGGACGAGACGGCCTCCGCGGACGAGCGCATCGAGCGCCTGCGCACGGCGGTGGCGGACCTGCTGCGCCGGGGCGGGATCGCCCGCAGCTCCCTGCGCGCGGTGGGCGTCGGCAGCCCCGGCATCGTGGAGGCGGACGGCACGGTCCGCCTGGGCACCGCGCTGCCGGAGTGGACGGGACTCCCGCTGGGCGAGCGCCTGCGCAGGTCCTTCAAGTGTCCGGTCCTGGTGGAGAACGACGCGAACACGGCGGCCGTGGCCGAGCACTGGAAGGGCGCGGCGACCGAGTCCGACGACGTGGTGTTCGTCCTGGCGGGGCTCAGCCCGGGAGCCGGGGCGCTGATCGGCGGACGGCTGCACCGCGGGTACGGCGGCGCCGCCGGGGAGATCGGCGCCCTGCACCTGCTCGGCCGTGACGTGACCCCCGAGACGCTCCTGTCGACCACGGACGAGCCTTTGCACCCGCTCGACGAGCAGGCGGTTGCGGAAGTGTTCGCCCACGCGCGCGAGGGTGACGAGCGGGCCCAGCAGGCCGTCGAGCGGTACATCCAGCGTCTGGTGCACGACGTGGCGGCGCTGGTGCTCGCCCTGGACCCCGAACTGGTCGTCGTGGGCGGCTGGGCGGCCGGTCTCGACGGCGTGCTGGAGCCGCTGCGCCGCGAGTTGGCCCGTTACTGCCTGCGACCGCCCAGGGTGGCCCTGTCGATGCTCGGCGAGGCCGCCATCGCGACGGGCGCGCTGCGTCTGGCCCTCGACCATGTCGAGGAGCAGCTGTTCGCGGTGGAGGGAACGGTCACGGCGCGCCGCTGAAGCGACGCGCCGTGGACAGCAAGAGCGGTGTCAGGAGGCCTGGCGCTCCGGGCCGTGGTGGATCTCGACGCCGCCCGCGTCGCCGAACGTGAGGCGGCAGGTGTCGGCGCGGTAGGTCGCCACGGACACCGCGGCGGTGCGTCCCTCTGCGAAGAACCGGGTGGTCACGACCAGGACCGGGGCTCCGGGCAGCCGGTCGAGCGCCTTGGCGTCGTCCGCGCGGGCGGAACCGAGCTCGACGGCGCGGTCCTGTCCTTCGAGGCCGAGCCGGTGCAGCTCGCGCAGCACGCCACGCGCGCGTGAGGGTCCGGTCGGGGCGTCGATGGCGGAGAGCTCGGCGACGGACGATGTCGGTACGTAAAGGAGCTCGGCGGCCACGGGCTGGCCGTGCGAGACGCGGGTGCGGCGCACGACGTGCACCTGCTCGTCCGCGGGGGCCTCGAGCATGCGGGCCACCTCGGCGGGCGGTACCGCCGGTGCGCAGTCCGCGGGCTGCCAGGCGTCGCCGACCTCGCCCGGCCAGGTGCCTTGTGCGGAGCCGACCGCCACGCCCATCCGCGGCGGGGCGACGGTCGTGCCGACGCCGCGGCGGCGCTGCAGCCTGCCTTCCAGCTCCAGCTGTTCCAGTGCCTGGCGGAGCGTGGCCCGGGCGACGCCGAACCGGGCCGCGAGATCACGCTCGTTGGGCAGGATCTCGCCGACGGCGAACTCGGAGTCGAGTGCCTCGCTGAGCACGGTCTTGAGGTGCCAGTACTTCGGCTCCGGAGCCGCTTCCAGCTGCGTGGTCCCCACCCTGTCCTCCGCAATCGCCGTGTGCCGGCGGCTTTTTAACGCCCTTGTTTATTAAAGGTCCTTGCACTATCTCTGGCGACGATAGAACGGCACCCACCCTTGGTCAAGACCAATCCTCGATCCGTTACAGCGCGCACAGGGACGATGCCACAGAGCATTCACGCGTTGTTGGCGTCGGTCCACGCGCGCGTTGCGAACAAGACAAAAACCCCCGCCTTGGGTGACGGGGGTCTGTCATCTGCGGTTTCGGCTGCGGCCTAGGAGGCGAAACCGATCAGCTTGTCCGGGTTGCGCACGATGTAGATGCGGGTGATCCGCCCGTCGACGACGTCCAGTTGGAAGACCGAGTCCGGTTTTCCGTCGACCAGGAAAAGGACTGATTCGGCGCCGTTGAGTTCCAGGAACCGGGCCTCGAGCTCCGCCCCCTCCGGTACGCCCTTGCGGGTCGCGCCGCCGAGGAAGCGGCCCACCTTGTCGGCCTTCTCGATGACACGCAGCGGCCCCCGGGCCTTGCCGCCGCTGTCGCCGACCAGGCGTACGTCGGGGGCGAGCAGGGACATCAGGCCGTCCAGGTCGCCGCTGGTCGCCGCGGCGAGGAACCGCTCGGTCAGGTCACGGCGCTCGCCCGGATCGACCGCGTAGCGCGGCTTTCCCTCGTCGACGTGCTTGCGGGCCCGCGCCGCGAGCTGCCGCACGGCCGGCTCACCGCGGTCAAGGGTGAGGGCGATCTCCGAGAACGGGAATCCGAAAGCCTCCCGCAGCACGAACACCGCGCGCTCCAGGGGTGACAGTGACTCCAGTACGACCAGGACGGCGATGGAGACGGAGTCGGCGAGGACCGCCTGCTCGGCGGTGTCCGGGGCGGTCGGGCCGTAGTCGGTGACGAGCGGTTCGGGCAGCCATTGGCCCACGTAGAACTCGCGCCGGGACTGCACGTGGCGCAGCCGGTCGATGGCGAGCCGGGTGGTGACGCGCACCAAGTAGGCACGCGGCTCGCGCACTTGCGCCCGGTCGGCCGCCGACCAGCGCAGCCAGGACTCCTGCACGACGTCCTCCGCGTCGGCCACCCGGCCGAGCATGCGGTAGGCCACGCCCATCAGGACGGGCCGGTGCTCTTCGAAGACGTCGGTCACGGTGTCGGTCGCCACACGTCCATCCCAGCCGACGGGCCACGCGGTGTCCAGGCGGGACGGGTGCGTCGCTCCCCACACGGGCCCGGGGCTGCGGCTGCGCCCGCCCTCTTGAACTGGAGGCTACTGAGCGGTAATTGTTGCTGACAAGGTGTCTAAGGTGTCTGAGGACCGTCGCCGGGCGACGGGGACTGGAGCAGCAATGGCCGCAGAGGTGTCTTTCAGCGTCGAATCACCCGGCGGCCCGCGGGCCTTGTCCGTCGCCTACGAACGGGCCGGCGAGGGTGAGCCGCTGCTCCTGCTGCACGGCATCGGCCACCACCGCCAGGCGTGGGACCCGGTGTTCGGCATCCTGGCCGCCGAGTACGACGTGACAGCCGTGGACCTGCCGGGCTTCGGGGAGTCCCCCGCGCTCCCCGAAGGGCTTCCCTACGACATCACCACGGTGGTGTCCGTGCTCGGCGCGCTGTGCGAGGCCCTGGAGATCGAGCGTCCGCACGTGGCGGGCAACTCGCTGGGCGGTCTGCTCGCCCTGGAGCTCGGCCGGGAGAAGCTCGTGCGCTCGGTCACCGCCCTGTCCCCCGCCGGCTTCTGGACGCCCGGCGAGCGGCGCTACGCGTTCAACACGCTGCTCGCGATGCGGCACGGCGCGCGGCTCCTCCCGCTGCCGCTGATCGAGCGGCTCTCCCGGACCGCTGCCGGGCGTGCGGCGCTCACCAGCACGATCTACGCCCACCCCGGCCGCCGTTCACCCGAGGCCGTCGTCGCCGAGACGCTCGCGCTGCGCGACGCCCGGGGGTTCGAGCAGACTCTCGCCGCCGGACGTGACGTGCTCTTCGGCGACGACGTGCCCGGACTGCCGGTCACCGTCGCGTGGGGCGCGCGCGACCGCATCCTGCTGCGCCGCCAGGGGATCCGCGCCAAGCACGCCGTCCCCGAGGCCCGCCTGGTGCGCCTTCCCGGCTGCGGGCACGTCCCGATGAACGACGATCCGGCCCTCGTCGCGCGTGTCGTCCTCGACACGTGCCGCCGCCCGGCGGCCGCGTAGCACGCCGGAGCCCAGGGCCACCCCGGCGCCGACGAGCGCGCTCCCCACGGCCTGCGGGACGCCGTAGGCGCCGGTCCCGACCAAGGGGGCGGTGAAGGCCGCCGCCACGGGAATCAGACCGGAGAAGAGGGTGGCCCGCTCGGCGCCGATGCGCTGGATGCCCGAGTACCAGCAGACGAACCCGATGACGGTGACGATCGCCGCCTGCCACAGCAGGGCCGCTGCCTCGGTGGTGCCGGGCACCCGCAGAAAGTCCCCGCCGTCGGCCACGACGCCGATGAGGGCGGACTCGGCGGCGGCGATCCCGCACACCGTGGCGGAGAGCAGCTTCGGGCCGAGCGGTCGTAGGACGGGCACGGCGAGCACCGCGAACCCGACCTCGCCGGCGAGCGCGCACACGGAGAAGAGGATGCCGACGGCGTCCGTACGGCCCCACCCCTGCACGGTGAAGGCGCCCGCCGCGACGATCAAGGCACCGTAGATGACGGCCCGTTGCGGCTGCCGTCCCTCAAGAAGCGGCACGATGACCGCCACGACGACCGGGGCGCATCCTACGAAGACACCCGGTACGGCAGGTTCCGCGGTGCGTTCGGCGGCCAGGATCGCCAGGTTGAACCCGACCATGCCGACCGCTGCGAGCACCGCGAGCCGCCCCCACTGGCGCCGGGTCAGGCGGGCGAGCGGCGCCGTGCCGCCCCGCCCGAGCAGCGGCAGGAGCAGCAGACAGGCCAGGGCGTAGCGCAGGAACTGGCCGCCGGCGTACGGGTAGTCGCCGAGGAGGCTGTTGGCGGTGAAGGAGCCGCCGACGAGCAGGCAGGCGAGGGCCGCGAGCAGGGACCCCCGCGTGAGGTTCGTGTTCATGCCCCTGACGCTAGGAACGGACGCGGACCGGTTTAAGGTCCACTTCCGGGGCCGGTTCGGGGACCACTTTTCTGCGGGACCCGTGATCCCTTACGTACAGGAGGCGCATCCCGATGACAGGAGCGGCCGGTACCGCCGCCTGGGAGCTGCTGCTGCCCGCCGCGTCCGCGCCCGCCCGCAGCCGTGGCCGCAGCCTGCAGTCGGCGCTGCGCGAGGCGGTCAGGTCCGGGCAGCTGACACCGGGGACGCGGCTGCCCTCCAGCCGGGCGCTCGCCGCCGACCTGGGGGTCTCGCGGGGGCTCGTCACGGAGGCGTACGAGCAGCTGACGGCCGAGGGGTATCTGCGCAGCGACCGCGGCGCGGGAACCTGGGTGGGCGGCGCGGCGCGCAAGGCCGCTACGGGCACACGAGATCTGGCGCCGCGGCCCGTCCACGCGCGCGTGGACTTCATCGCGGGCACCCCCGACCTGTCCCTGTTCCCGCGCGCGGCATGGGCGGCGGCGCACCGCGGTGTCCTGGCCGAACTGCCCCACCAGGTCCTTGGCTACCCGGACCCGCGGGGCCTGCCCCGGCTGCGTACGGCCCTCGCCGGACTCCTCGTACGCCGCCGGGGTGTGGTCGCCGACCCGGAGGGGATCGTCGTCTGCTCCGGAGTGGCCCAGGCCATGGCGCTGCTCGGGTTCGTGCTCCACGCGCGCGGGGTGCGCCAAGTCGGCGTCGAGGATCCCGGCAGCCCTCAGCACGACGATCTGTTCGCGTCGGCGGACGTCGCCACGGTGCCGGTCCCCGTCGACGACGAGGGTGTGGACATCGGCGTACTGAGAGAACTCGGCCTGCGCGCGGTCGTCACCACGCCCGCCCATCAGTTCCCGCTGGGTATCGGATACTCGGCCCGGAGACGGGCCGAACTCCTGCACTGGGCACGGTCAGTGGACGGTCTGATCGTCGAGGACGACTACGACGGGGACTTCCGCTATGACCGCGCCCCGGTGGGCGCCCTGCAAGGACTTGATCCCGAACACGTCGCGTACACGGGCTCGGTCAGCAAGTCGCTCGCTCCCGGCCTTCGCCTGGGCTGGCTGCTCGTACCGGAGTCGATGAGCGATGAGGTCGTCGCCCGCAAACGCATGATGGACCTGGGCAACCCGGTACTCGACCAGGCGCTCCTCGCGCGATTCGTCGAACGCGGTGACTACGACCGTCAGTTGCGCCGCTGCCAGCGCGCCTACCGCGAGCGCAGGGACGTACTCGTCGCGGCGCTCGACCAGCACTTCCCCGGTACGGAGGTGACCGGGATCGCCGCAGGACTGCACGTCATCGCCCGGCTGCCCGGGCGGTGGGGTCCGCAGGAGTCCTTCCTGCGGCGGGCCTCGGCGGCCGGGGTCGCGCTGCGGCCGCTGAGCGACTACGGCTCGGCGCCCGGCCCTGGCGTGCGCCTCGTGCTGGGCTACGCGCACCTGGCGCCCGCCCAGATCGCCGAGGGGGTGCGGCTCCTTTCCGGGGCGGCTCAGGAGTTGGACCACGCGCGCGTGCAGAGCACCAAGCGGTAGCCGTCCGGGTCTTCGACGGTGACGCCCCACTCGTTCCAGTACGGGTTGGGGGACAGGACGCGTGTGCCGCCGTGCGCCTCCAGGCGGGCCACGAGATCGTCGGGGACCGGTTCGTCGAGATAGATGACGAGCAGATCCTCGTCCGTGGGCCGGGGCAGGACCGGCTTGTCGGCCTCGTGGACGAGTTCGAGATGCCAGGACGCGTCCGGCCATCCGGCCATGAGCAGGTCGTGCTCGCCGGGAGCGGCGCCACCCTCCGACCGCCATACGACGTCCAGACCGAGGCCCGTCACCCAGAAGCGCTCCGCCGCCGCGAGGTCGCGGGACGGGCGGGCTATGCGGATGTGGCTCTGACCGTTGACAGGCATGGGGCTCCCCCTGGTGATGCATCGACGTGATGCTCCGGCGCGGCGCGCTCGACCGTGCGCCGCTGCCGCCGAGCGTAGGCAGGCGAGCGATCGTCGCGCATCGGCCGTCCGGCCCCGGCCGCGTGGCGGGACCTTGCGACCTCCGTTCTGCGACCTCCGTCCTGCGACCTGCGTCCGGAGACCTGCGACCGGGGATGTAGACCACATAGCGTTCGCACACCGGTTCCCTTTATCCCATGGGCAGTTGTTCACTTGTGGTTTGTGTGTGCGCCGCAGCGCACCATTAGTTGTTGCCCTGCACACTGGTCCGACCTGTCACTGGAGGCGCATTCATGTCACACCCTCAGCCGAGCCCGTCCCCTCGCCGCCGCAGTGTGCTGCGCGGTTCGCTCGCCCTGCCGGCGGCGCTGGCCGTGCCGTCCCTCTCCGGGGCCGCTCCGGCGCTCGCCCTGTCGGGACGCCCGCGGGCCGAGTGGGGCGTGCAGGCCGGTGACGTGACGGCGCACGCGGGCCTGGTGTGGGTGCGTTCCGACCGTCCGGCCCGCATGATCGTGGAGACCTCCGCCACCGAGTCGTTCCGCGACCCCGTCCGCTGGAAGGGCCCTCTGCTCGGCCCGGACACCGACTTCACGGGGACGACGCGGCTGCGCGGACTGCCCGCGGGCGAGCAGATCCACTACCGCGTGCTCCTGGCCGACCCGGACGACCCCCGGCGCACCGGGGAGCCGGTCACCGGCACGTTCCGTACGTCTCCGAAAGGCCGCAGGGAAGGCGTGCGCTTCCTGTGGTCGGGCGATATCGCGGGCCAGGGGTGGGGCATCAACCCCGACCGCGGGGGCTGGCGCATCTTCGAGGAGATGCGCCGCAGGAACCCGGACTTCTTCCTGTGCAGCGGCGACAACATCTACGCCGACGGGCCCATCCTGCCGAGCGTCACCCTGCCCGACGGCAGCACGTGGCGGAACGTGACCACGGAGGAGAAGTCGAAGGTCGCCGAGACGCTCGCGGAGTTCCGCGGCGCCTTCCGCTACAACCTGCTCGACGAGAACCTGCGGCGCTTCAACGCCCAGGTCCCCTCCATCGTCCAGTGGGACGACCACGAGGTGAAGAACAACTGGTATCCGGGGCAGATCCTGACCGACGCCCGCTATACGGAGAAGAACGTGGACGTCCTCGCCGGGCGCTCCCTGCGGGCGTTCAGCGAGTACTTCCCCATCTCGACGCTCCCGCCGGGCGACGAGGACGGGCGGGTGTACCGCGTGCTGCGGCACGGGCCGCTCCTGGACGTGTTCGTCCTGGACATGCGCTCCTACCGCAACGCCAACTCCCCCGGCAGGCAGCCCGACGACACCACCGGCATCCTCGGCGCCCGGCAGTTGCAGTGGCTCAAGCGCGAGCTGTCGCGCTCGCGGGCCACCTGGAAGGTCATCGCCTCCGACATGCCGCTCGGCCTGGTCGTGCCCGACGGCTCGGCGAACTTCGAGGCCGTCGCGCAGGGCGACCCGGGCGCGCCGCTCGGCCGCGAGCTGCAGATCGCAGAGCTCCTGCGGCACATCAAGCACCGCAAGGTCACCGGAACGGTGTGGCTGACCACCGACGTGCACTACACGTCGGCCCAGCACTACGACCCCTCGCGGGCCGCGTTCAAGGACTTCGCGCCGTTCTGGGAGTTCATTTCCGGGCCGCTCGCCGCGGGCGGATTCCAGGCCCTCAAGCTCGACGGGACGTTCGGCCCCGAGCAGCGCTTCATCAAGGCGCCGAACCGCGCCAACACCTCACCGGCCGAGACCCCGCAGTACTTCGGCGAGATCGACATCGACGGCGACAGCGGCGAGCTGACCGTGCGGCTGCGGCAGGAGGGCGGCGGGGTGCTGTTCACCAAGGCGCTGCAGCCGGGGCGGGTGGGACAGGAGTGATCATGGCCTCGAACGCGCAACGAAAGCGCATACCCGGACGCCAAGAGCGAGCAAAGAGGAATTAAACGGGCAGAAGGTCTCTTAACTCGTCAGTCACAGAACGTTCGTGATCACGCAACACCCTTCCTCCACAGTGGCTGTATGAGTGCAGACATGTCTGATGTGAAGCGAACCAAACACGGCCGTCCTGTCCACCACTGGCGGCGGGATCTGGTGGAGCTCGCCGCCCTCTTCACGGCTGTGGCCGTGGCGGACGCGGTGGCGAACATGATCGGGCACGGGCCCGACGGTCCCGCCCTGCTCGTGATCTCGGCCGTGGCGCTGCTCGCCACGGTCGGGTTCCACACATGGTGGGCACGCCGCCACAACCACGCACCCCCGACGGCGGACGATACCGGCGCCCGGCCGCCCACCGCCGGGCAGCCCGGGCAGCGGGACCGGGAGCCGGCCGGACCCGTGACGGCCATGGAGCAGGCCGGGGCCGCCGCCGCGGAGTCGTCCGCGGGGGCGACGACGCTGTGGCGGATGCGCACCACGGTGCGGGACGAGCCGGGCTCGCTCGCCGCCCTGTGCACGGCCCTCGCGCACGGCAGGGTCGACATCCTGAGCCTCCAGGCGCACCCGCTGGCCGAAGGCACCGTCGACGAGTTCCTGCTGCGTGCCCCCGCCGACCTGCCCGCGTCCGAGATCACCCGTGGCGTCTCGCACGCGGGCGGCTTCGGCACCTGGATCGAGCGGGCGGACGCCCACGACCTGGTGGACGCCCCCACCCGCATCCTGGGCCTGGCCACCCGCACCGCCCTGGACGCCGCCGAACTGCCGCTCGCACTGCGCCAGTTGCTGGGCCGCTGCACCATCCGGTCGCTGCCCGCGAAGGCACCGGGATCGTCCGGACCACAGGCGGAAAAGCCCGTCGAGGGCGCGCTCGAAGGCGAAGGCACGGTGCTGCGGCTGCAGGCGCCGGAAGGCGAAGTGATCACCGTGGAGCGGCCGTATCTGCCGTTCACGCCCACCGAGTTCGCCCGTGCGCGCGCCCTGGTCGAGCTCGACACCCGGCTCGGCCCCCGCATCCCGCACAGCCAGGACGTACTGACGCTCGCCGAGGGCAGCGCCATCACCGTGCGCCGCGCCGACACCGACGACGTCGAGGCGGCCAAGGCCATGCACGAGCGCTGCTCGCAGCGCACCCTCGGCATGCGGTACCACGGTCCGGTGCGGGACGCCGACCGCTATCTGAACCACCTGCTCAGCCCGCGGTTCGGCCGCACCCTGGCGGTGCAGACCGCGTCCGGGCGCATCGTCGGCCTCGGTCATCTGCTCTGGGACGGCGACGAGACCGAGATCGCGCTGCTCGTCGAGGACGACTGGCAGCGCCGCGGCATCGGCAGCGAACTGCTCGGCCGCCTGGTGACGATGGCCGTCGAGGCGGGCTGCGAGAGCGCGTACGCGGTGACGCAGGCGTCCAACACGGGCATGGTCGCCGCGATGCGCGGCCTCGGACTCCCCCTGGACTACCAGATCGAGGAGGGCACGCTGGTCATCACCGCCCGCCTCGAAGCGACGCCGGTCAGCTCACGACTGCCGTACGACCCCTCCCAGCAGGAGCGGACGCACTAGCAGCCGGGGCGGGGGCCGGGCCGAGGGCCCGGTCGAGGTCCTGCCACAGGTCCTCGACGTCCTCGAGCCCGGCCGAAAGCCGCAGCAGGCTGTCGCTCACGCCCGACGAGCGCCGGTCCGCCGCGTCCACCACCCGGTGGCTGATGGACGCCGGATGCTGGATGAGCGTGTCGACGCTGCCGAGACTGACCGCCGGGGTGATCAGCCGCACCCCGGCGGTCACCGCGTGCGGATCGCCGATGACCTCGAAGGCGACCATGGCGCCGCCGAGCCGCGGATAGTGCACGCGGCGCACGCGCGGGTCGGCGGCCAGGCGCCGCGCCAGTTCCGCCGCGTTCGCGGAGGCGGCACGTACCCGCACCGGCAGGGTGGAAAGGCCCCGCAGGAGCAGGTATCCGGCGAGCGGATGCAGCACACCGCCGGTGGCGAAGCGGACCTGCCGAAGCTGCCGGGCGAACTCCTCGTCGCACGCGACCACTCCGCCGAGTACGTCGCCGTGGCCGCCCAGGTATTTGGTGGCACTGTGCAGCACGAGGCGCGCCCCGCTCTCCACCGGCCGCTGGAGCACGGGCGTCGCGAAGGTGTTGTCGGCGAGGAGCGGCACCGTGCCGCAGGCGTGGGCCACCGCGCGCAGGTCGAGTTCGGCGAGGGTGGGGTTGGCGGGCGACTCGACGAGCACCAGGCCGGTGTCGGGGCGGATGGCGTCGGCGATCCCGGCGGGGTCGACCCAGGTGACCTCGGAGCCGAGCAGCCCCGCGGTGAGCAGGTGGTCGCTGCACCCGTACAGCGGGCGGACGGCGACGACATGACGCAGTCCTGCCGCTCCCCGTACGAGAAGGACCGCGGTCAGCGCCGCCATGCCGCTCGCGAACGCGACCGCGCTCTCGGTGCCTTCGAGGCGGGCCAGGGCGGTCTCGAAACGCGCGACCGTGGGGTTAGCGAGGCGGGCGTAGACGGGCGGCCCGTCGTCCAGGGCGCCGTCGGCGGCGAAGGCGTCGATGCGCGCCGCCTCGCCCCGGGTGTCGTACGAGGGGTATGTGGTGGACAGGTCGATCGGCGCGGCGTGCAGGCCGAGCCCGGCGAGGTCGTCGCGTCCGGCGTGCACTGCCTCGGTGGCGAGGGCGCGCGGCGCGGCGGGCGGTACTGCCGTGGGAGCCGGGTGGCCGGATCCGGTGCGGGATTCCGTGTTCGTGTCCATGCCGGACAGCCTGAACAAAGGCCGGTGCCTGATGGTTGAACCCCGTGCTACGTTCGGCGAGTGGCTGAATCTGTCGTACTCGACCCGGTGGATCTCCGAATACTGCGGCTGCTGCAGAACGATGCCCGGATCACCTACCGCGATCTCGCGGCCCAGGTGGGCGTCGCGCCGTCGACCTGTCTGGACCGTATCTCCCGGCTGCGCCGTTCCGGTGTGATCCTCGGTCATCAGCTGCGGCTCGATCCGGCGAAGCTCGGGCGCGGCCTGGAGGCGCTGCTCTCCGTGCAGGTGCGGCCGCACCGGCGGGAGCTCGTCGGGCCGTTCGTGGAGCGGATCAGGGCGCTGCCGGAGTCCCGGTCGGTGTTCCATCTCGCCGGGCCCGACGACTATCTGGTGCATGTGGCGGTGGCCGACACGGCGGACCTCCAGCGGCTCGTCCTCGACGAGTTCACGGCGCGGCGCGAAGTGGCGCGCGTGGAGACCCGGTTGATCTTCCAGCAGTGGGAGTGCGGGCCGCTCCTGCCGCCGGGGCCCGGTGCCGACGACCGTCCCGGGGCCGATGACCAAGGGGCAACCTCCGGCCAATCCTGCTGACGCGGGGTTGTCCCGCATACGAGTATGTCCGCATGTCAGACACGAAGATCCCGAGCCCCAACGCGAGCGAGAGCGCCGATCCGCTGCCTCGCCAGGTCGCCGACACCTATGTCGACGAGCTCATTGCCCTCGACCCCATCAACGGCACCTATCTCGGCGTCAGGGCGAGCCACAGCAAGCTCCCCGACACTTCTCCGGCGGGCCAGGACGCCATCGCGGAGCTCGCCCGCACGACGCTCGCCCGGCTCGACGACGCGGAGCGTCTGCCCGGCGCCGACAGTGACGCCGAGCGCCGGTGCGCACGGCTCCTGCGAGAGCGGCTCACCGCCGAACTCGCCGTGCACGAGGCCGACGAGGGGCTGCGCGCGGTCGGCAACCTGCACACGATTCCGCACGCGGTGCGCGAGATCTTCACCGTGACGCCCATGGAGACGGACGAGGACTGGGCGGCGATCGCCGAACGGCTGCGGGCCGTGCCGGCCGCGTACGAGGGATATCGTGCCTCGCTCGAACTCGGTCTTGAACGCAAGCTGTTCGCGCCTCCCCGCCCGACGGCCACCTTCATCGAGCAGCTCGGCGAGTGGGCGGGGCCCGGCGGCAGCGAGGGCCGCGGCTGGTTCGAGGAGTTCGCCTCGGAGGGCCCCGACTCCCTTCGCGCCGAACTGGACGCCGCCGCGCGCGCCGCCACCGCGTCGGTCGTGGAGCTGCGCGACTGGATGCGGGACGTGTACGCGCCCGCGATCGAGGGCGCCCCCGACACGGTGGGCCGCGAGCGCTACGCCCGCTGGTCGCGCTACTTCAACGGCGCCGACCTGGACCTCGACGAGGCGTACGCGTACGGCTGGTCCGAGTTCCACCGGCTGCTCGGCGAGATGCGCACCGAGGCCGAGAAGATCCTGCCCGGCGCCGCCACGCCGTGGGTGGCGCTCGCCCACCTCGACGAGCACGGCACGCACATCGAGGGCGTGGACGAGGTGCGGGTCTGGCTGCAGGAGCTGATGGACGAGGCGATCGAGGCGCTTGACGGCACCCACTTCGAACTCGCCGAGCGGGTACGCAAGGTGGAGTCCCGCATCGCCCCGCCGGGCGGCGCCGCGGCCCCGTACTACACGCCCCCGTCGGAGGACTTCTCGCGTCCGGGGCGGACATGGCTGCCCACCATGGGCGACACCCGCTTCCCCGTGTACGACCTGGTCTCCACCTGGTACCACGAGGGCGTGCCCGGCCATCACCTCCAACTGGCGCAGTGGGCGCACGTCGCGGAGAACCTCTCCCGCTACCAGGCGACCATCGGCATCGTCAGCGCCAACGCGGAGGGCTGGGCGCTGTACGCGGAGCGGCTGATGGACGAGCTCGGTTACCTCACGGACGCCGAGCGCAGGCTCGGTTATCTGGACGCGCAGATGATGCGGGCGCTGCGCGTCATCGTCGACATCGGCATGCACCTGGAGCTGGAGATCCCGGCGGACTCGCCCTTCAGGCCCGGCGAGCGCTGGACCCCTGACCTGGCGCAGGAGTTCTACGACGCGCACTGCAGCCGTCCCACGGAGTACGTCGCGAGCGAGATGACCCGCTACCTCTCCATCCCCGGCCAGGCCATCGGCTACAAGCTGGGCGAGCGGGCGTGGCTGCTCGGCCGCGAGAACGCGCGGCGCCGCCTGGGTGAGGCGTTCGACGCGAAGAAGTGGCACATGGCCGCGTTGTCGCAGGGGTCGCTGGGTCTCGACGATCTGGTGGACGAGTTGTCGGCGCTCTGAGGCCCTTCGGAGGTGGCTTTCAACGGCGGAAGCCGCCCTCCGAATCGATCACCTGCCCGGTGATCCACTCGGCCTCGTCCGTGGCGAGCCACGCGATGAGCCGGGCCGGATCATCGGGCATGCCCCACCGCCCGGCCGGAAACCTGGCCGCGATCGCCCCGTAGACGTCACCGGTGAGGTAATCCGTGTCCACCGGGCCGGGGTTGACGGCGTTCACGGTCACGGCGTGCTCGGCGAGCGTCGTGGCCAGGGAGCGGGTGGCGGAGGCCAGGGCTCCCTTCTGCAGGCTGTAGGCGATCTCGTCGGGCATGCCGCCCGCGATGTCCTGCCCGGACGTCATCATCACCACGCGTCCGCCGGGCGTACGAGGGGGCAGCCCCGCCCGCAGCCGCGCGTACGCCTGCACGAGGAGGATCACCGACCTGGTGTCCACCGCCCAGTGGGTGTCCAGCATGGCGGCGTCGATGGTGTCGAGGGTGCCGTCGGCGCCGCTGACCGCGTGGTTGGCGACGAGGATGTCGATGCGCCCGCCGAGCGCTTCGGCGGCCGTGGCGATCAGTTCACCCGGGGCGGCGGGGTCCGCGAGGTCGGCGGGCCCCTCGTGGACGGCTGCCGCCGGATCTCCGAGCGCCTCGCGCACTCCGGCAACGACGTCGGCGGGGCGGTCGGCACCCCAGGGCATCGCGGCGTCGTGCGGCACGTGGTGATGCAGATAGACGCCGGCTCCGTACGCGGCGAGGCGTCTGGCCACGGCATATCCGATGCCGCCGCGCCGACTGGCTCCGGTGACGAGAGCGGTGCGACCGCGCAGCGGCAGAGGATCACGCCGCAGCGCTTCGGGGGCGGGGTGCGGAAGTTGGGGCATGGCAGATCATGATGAGGGGCGCGGGGCCGGGGCGCATCCCATTTGCGGCGCGCTCCGTTCCGTCTCAGCAGCCGCAGTCCTCCGCGTCCAGCGGCGCCGTCAGCGGGTCGGGGGTACGCCGCTCGCCGCCCTCCCAGGTTTCGAACGCGAAGCCCTCGCGGGCCCAGTACTCGAAGCCGCCCAGCATCTCCTTTACCTGGAAGCCCAGTCGGGCGAGGGCGAGGGCGGCGCGGGTCGCGCCGTTGCAGCCGGGGCCCCAGCAGTAGGTGACGACGGGGACGGACTTGTCGAGGAGCCGCTCGGCCTGCTCGGGGATGAGCGCGGTGGGGAGGTGGATCGCACCGGGGATGTGTCCCTGGTCCCAGCTCCCGGTCGAGCGGGAGTCGACCACGACGAAGCCGGGGTCACCGTCGGCGGCGAGCGCCGACGCCACGTCGGACACGTCGGCGTGGAAGGCGAGGCTCGCGCCGAAATACGCGGCGGCGGCAGCCGGGGAGGCGGGGGCGACCCGCAGGACGGAATTCGGGGCGGTCGTCGGTTCTGTGTTCGTCGCTGTGCTCATGGCAAAAAATCTACGGGCGAAGCCACCGCCCCAGAAGAGCCGATCCCCGGCCTACCTCTTGATCGGCCGGGGATTCCCCTGTTATCTCTCAGGCATGACCGGCTATTCCACGGACGCCACCGACTGGCGCATCCTCGACGTCCTCCAGCGCGAGGGCCGCGCCAGCTACGCCGAACTGGCGCGCGCCGTCTCCATGTCCCCGAGCGCCGTGACCGAACGGGTCCGCAGGCTCGAGGAGGCGGGCGTGATCCAGGGGTACGCGGCCGTGGTCGACCCGGAGCGACTGGGCCTGCCCATCCTGGCGTTCGTGCGGCTTCGCTACCCGAACGGCAATTACAAGCCGTTTCATGACCTGGTGGAGGCGACGCCCGAGATACTCGAGGCGCATCACGTCACCGGCGACGACTGCTTCGTGATCAAGGTCGCGGCACGCTCGATGAGTCACCTGGAGGAGGTCGCGGGGAAGATCGGCGCTCTGGGGTCCGTGACCACGAGCATCGTCTACTCCTCTCCCCTGCCGAGGCGCCCGCTGGGCAACTGACCCCGGCCGCCCTGCACGCCCCCGGTCCTCACACCCCGCCGCGCCGCCGTACGACCGACCCCGCACGCCCCTTCTCCACCCACAGCTGTGCGTGGACGCGGCGCCGCAGGTCGGCGACGTGGCTGACGATGCCGACGCTGCGGTCCCGCTCGCGCAGCGAGTCCAGGACGTCCAGGACCTCGTCCAGGGTCTGGTCGTCGAGGCTGCCGAAGCCCTCGTCGATGAAGAGCGTGTCGAGCCGTACGCCGCCCGCCTCGTCCGTGACGACGTCCGCGAGGCCGAGCGCGAGGGCGAGCGAGGCGAAGAACGTCTCGCCGCCCGAGAGCGTGGCCGTGTCGCGCTCGCGGCCCGTCCACGCGTCGACCACGTGCAGGCCAAGGCCGGAACGGCCGCGCCCGGTGCGGTCGTCGGAGTGGACGAGGGTGTAGCGGCCCGACGACATGCGCCGCAGCCGCGCGGTCGCCGCCGCCGCGACCTGTTCGAGCCGGGCGGCCAGTACGTAGGACTCCAGACGCATCTTGCGTTCGTTGTCCGCCGATGTGCCCGCCGCCAGGCCCGCGAGGCGCGCCACGCGGTCGTACTCGGCGCGCAGCGGCGCGAGCCGCCGGGCTCCGGCGGCCGACCGTCCGGAGAGCCGGTCCAGTTCGGCGCAGCACCGGGAGGCCGCGTCGAGCGCGGAGGCGGCCTCGCGGGTCCGCCTGGCGGCGTGCTCGGCGGCTTCCTGCGCGGCCCGGACGTCGGCCGGGGGCTGCTCGGCGGCAGCGGCCGTGTCCGGCTCGGCGAGCAGGGAGCGCACCGCGGCCTCTTCGTTCCGCCACTCGTCGATACGGTGCTGGAGCTCGCGGTGGCGGGCATCGTCGAGCAGGGCTTCGGCCGCGTCCCGCGGCGTGTCGAACCCGGCGCGGAACGCCGCGTCGGCGAGTCGCGCGTCGGCGTCCTTGAGCCGCTGGGCGGTGTCGTCGGCGACGCGCGCGGCCTCCGCCGCGTCGGTCAGGAGCGCGGCCTGGCGCTCCAGCTGGGACGCGCGGGCCGCGACACTGCCGCTGGCTCCCCGCGCACGGGTCAACTCGGCTTCCAGACCTGCCTGTTCGCGGTCCAGGGAGTCGCGCAGGGTGGTACGCGACGCGGCCCGCACGGCGGCTTCCTGCCGCACGGCGACCCTGCGGTCGTGCTCGCGCTCGGCCTGCGCGAGGGCTTCGCGGGCGGCGTGCAGTCCCGATGCGCTGCTGCGCGCCTCGGCGTGTTCGGCCCTCAGCTGCTCGACGAGTCCGGCGAGTCGCTCGACGGACGGCCCTTCCGGGGAGTCTGCCGGTTCCTCGTCGCCAACGTCCTTGCCGCAGTCCCCGCCGGACGACCCCAGCGCGGCGGCACGGGCAGCCGCCAGCGACTCACGCACCTCGCCGAGATGCCGCTCGTCCCGCGCACGCCGCTCCTCCGCCTGCCGGTACGCGGCGAGCGCCGACTCCTCCGTGGCGCGATCGACGTGACCGGCGTCCTTCGGGGCGGGGGCGGGGTGTTCGGTGGCGCCGCAGACCGCGCACGGGTCACCGTCGGCCAGGCCCGCGGCCAGTTCCGCCGCGATGCCGGTGAGGCGCTGTTCCTTCAGGGCCAGCCAGTGCTCGTGGGCCGCGGTGGTGCTCTCCCGGGCCGCGAGGGTGCGCTCGTACGCGGTCGCCGCCTCCCGGGCGAGGCCATCGCGGCGGCGCGCCGCATCCAGCCTGCCCTGCGCGGGCTCCAGTCGGCCCGCGAGCTGCTCCGCGCGCGTGGCCGCCTCCTGGGCGGAGTCGATGCGCTCCTGGAGCGCGGCCTTGCCCGCCGCCCAGCCGTCGAGCCAGCCCGCGGCCTCGCGCAGCAACTCGTCGTCGGCCCGCTCCTCGCGCTCCGACGACGCGCGCTCCGTGCGGAGTTCGGCGAGGCGCTGCTCGGCGCGCCGGGCGGATTCGAGGCCGCCGAGTTCTTCGGCGGCCTTGCGCGCGGCGGCGGCGAGGCCCGCGGAGCCGGAGTCCGCGAACGTGGCGGGCAGGTGTCCACGCGCGCGTGCCTCTTCGTCGGTCGCGCGCCGGTGCTCGTCCTCGGTGGCCCGGCGCAGCCCGAGCGCGGGGGCGACCGTCTCGGCCTTGCGGGCCCGCTCCATCAGGGTCTGCCGCTGCCGGTGCTCGTCCGCCCGCTCCTGGAGGCGCCCGGCGCGCTCCCGGGCAAGGGCGAACCGCCTCTGCAGCCCGTCGAGTTCGCGTACGCCGTCGAGCCGGCGCCCCGCCGCGGCCTGCAAGGACTCGGCGGCCGTGAGCGCGCACCCGGCGATCGTGTGCCGTTCGCGGGCGCTGCTGCGGGCGACGGCGGCCCAGGCCAGGACGGCGTCGGCGAGCCCCGGATCGCCGGGCGACAGATCGGGCAGCGGCGACGAGGCGCCGACCAGCGCCTCCCCGGCGGCCTGCTGCATCCGGTGCGCGTCGGCGAGGAGCTCCCGGTCGCCCTCGCGCACCGCGCCCTCGGCCTCGCGCCGCTGCTCGGCGAGCCGCTGCTCGACCGCGGCGAACCTGCGCGTGTCGAAGAGCCGCCCGAGCAGCTTGCCGCGGGCCTCGGCGTCGGCCCGCAGGAAGCGCGCGAAGTCGCCCTGCGGCAGGAGCACCACCTGGCAGAACTGTTCCTTGCTCATGCCGAGCAGCTGCGTGATCTCCTCGCCGACCTCCTGGTGGGAGCGGCTGAGGTCCTTCCAGGTGCCGGGCTGCCCGGCTTCCCCGGCCTCGTACTCGCGCAGCCAGCTCTGCGCCTTCTCCGTGGTCGTGCCGGTGCCGCGCTTCTTGGGGCGTTCCCACGGCGGCTGCCGGGTGACCTCCAACCGCCTTCCCGCGACGGTGAGTTCGAGGCACACCTCGGTGCGGGTGCCGGCCTCCGCGTGGTCACTGCGCAGCGTCACACCCTGGCCGCTGCCCTGGCGGGGTCCGGGCACCGAGCCGTACAGGCCGTAGCAGACGGCGTCCAGGACGGAGGTCTTTCCGGCGCCCGTCGGGCCGTGCAGCAGGAAGAGCCCGGCGGCGGAGAGGTCGTCGAAGTCGATGTCCTGGGTGGTGCCGAAGGGACCGAACGCGGTGATCCGGAGCCGGTGCAGCCTCATCGGGCGACCTCGCGCAGCGTCTCGTCGGTGCGGACCGTGTCGAACGCGGCCCGCAGCACCGCCTGCTCCCGCTCGTCGGGCCCCGCGCCTCGCACATGCGTCACGAAGTCCTCCGCGATCTGCTGGTCGGTGCGGCCCTCCAGGCGCTGGGCGTACGAGACGTCCGGGTCCTCGGGGGTGCGTTCCGGGTCGAAGACGAGGCTGAGGGTGTGCGGGAAGCGCTCGCAGAGGCGGGCCATGGGGTCGTCGGGGCGCACCGGGTCGGTGAGGGTCGCCTCGATCCAGGAGTCCTCGTGTACGGCGAGCTCCGGGTCGGCGAGCAGCGTCTCGATGTCTCCCCTGATGCGGGCGAGGGGACGCGGCACCGGGCAGTCGATGCGCTCGGCGGCGATCTCACCGGCCGGGCCGAGGTCGACGAGCCACATGCTCTTGCGGTGCGCGGACTCCGAGAACGAGTACGGCAGCGGGGAGCCCGAATAACGCACGCGTTCGCTGATGGCCTGGCTGCCGTGCAGGTGGCCGAGCGCCACGTAGTCGACGCCGTCGAAGACCCCGGAGGGCACGGCGGCCACTCCGCCGACCGTGATGTCCCGCTCGCTGTCGCTGGCCTCGCCGCCGGTGACGAAGGCGTGGGAGAGGACGACGGACCGGGTGCCCGGCGGCCGGGCGGCGAGGTCGGCGCGCACGCGCTCCATGGCGGCCCCGAGCACCGCCTCGTGACCGGCGCGCTTGACGCCGAGCTCGTCCTTGACCAGCGCCGGTTCGAGATAGGGCAGGCCGTAGAAGGCCACGTCCCCCTGGTCGTCGGCGAGGACGACCGGCTCCCCGCAGGCGGCGGGCGCGGTGCGCAGGTGGATGCCCGCGCGGCCGATGAGCCCGGCGCCGACACCGAGGCGGCGCGCCGAGTCGTGGTTGCCGGAGATCATCACCGTCGGGATGCCGAGATCCGCGAGCCGGTGCAACGCGTCGTCGAACAGCTCGACGGCGGCGAGCGGCGGCACCGCCCTGTCGTACACGTCACCGGACACGACCACGACGTCGACCTCGCGCTCACGCGCCGTGGCGACGAGGTGACCGATGAACCCGGCCTGGGCACCGAGCATGTTCACGCGGTGGAACGACCGGCCGAGATGCCAGTCGGACGTGTGCAGAATTCTCAAGACGCCGCTCCGGCCCGCATACTCACTCAACCCCTCCTGTGCCCCGGAACGAGGACCGCCCCAGCACGGCCTCTCCGACAGCACCCACCACGCTAGCGCCTGCCGGCACCTGCCCGATCACGAACCCCGATCCGCCACGGGCGAACATCCCGCCCGGCATCAGGCGTCCCCGTACGCCTCTCCCCCGAGTTCGAACACCGCGCTGCCCGCGGTCGCGTCCGCCAGCCAGGCCGTGAAGGCCTCGACGTCGGCGTCGGGCAGGCCGATCTCGATGGTCACCGCGTCGCCGTACCGCACGTCGCGCACCTCGCGCCCCGCCGACCGCAGATCGTTCTGGATCTTGCCCGCGCGCTGGTGGTCGACCGTGACGGTGGCGAGCCTGAAGCGCCTGCGGGTCAGCGTGCCGACCGCGTCGAGCGCCTCGCCGACGGCGCCGCCATAGGCCCTGATCAGGCCTCCGGCGCCGAGCTTGACCCCTCCGTAATAGCGGGTCACGACGGCGACGACGTAGCGCATGTCGCGGCGCAGGAGCATCTGGAGCATCGGCACCCCCGCGGTGCCGCCGGGCTCCCCGTCGTCGCTCGCCTTCTGTACCCCGGCGTCGGCCCCGATGACGTACGCGAAGCAGTTGTGCGAGGCGGAGGGGTGCTCC
This sequence comes from Streptomyces sp. NPDC055189, assembly GCF_053606765.1. NCBI lineage: Bacteria > Bacillati > Actinomycetota > Actinomycetes > Kitasatosporales > Streptomycetaceae > Streptomyces > Streptomyces sp. NPDC055189. Next base: position 95,510 of record NZ_JBSGSG010000011.1, on the reverse strand, counting down.
TTGCGGATGCGGGCGACGAAGTCCCGGGCCTCCCCTTCGGTGGCCGCGGGTGCCAGGGCGCACAGGAAGCGCGAGCGGTTGATCTCGGTCTCGTGCACGGCCTCACGGGCCACTGTGCGGTACTCGTCGTGCATCCCGCCAGAGTAGGCCCCCGCGCAGACCACGGCCCCGGTACGGTGATCCGTTGTGACGTCACCCTCGAATCGCGTACGCCAAGTCCCCGAGAGCACCGACGTGTTGGGGACGCTGCTCGCCGCCGACCCGGTCACCGTCGTGGAGACCCGCGAGGACCCGGTCGATCCCTTCCTGTTTCCCGAGGAGTCGGACGCCGTCGCGCGGGCCGTGGACAAGCGGCGCCGCGAGTTCGCCACGGTCCGCCAGTGCGCCCGTACCGCCCTGGCCGGGCTCGGCGTGCCGCCCGTGCCGATCCTGCCGGGACCCAAGGGCGCGCCGCTCTGGCCCGAGGGCATCGTGGGCAGCATGACGCACTGCACGGGCTACCGCGCCGCCGTCGTGGCCCGCGACTCGGCGGTCTCGTCGATCGGCATCGACGCGGAACCGGCCGCTCCGCTCGCCGACGCCGACGTCCTGAAGCTGATCACGGACGAGACGGAGCGCGCGGCCCTGGCCGAGCTCGGCACCCGGCATCCGGACGTCCCCTGGGACCGGCTCGTCTTCAGCGCCAAGGAGTCCGTCTACAAGACGTGGTTCCCGCTCACCGGGCGCTGGCTCGGCTTCGAGGAGGCGCGGGTGGACCTGGCCCCGGACGGCACGTTCACCGCGGCCCTCCTCGTCCCCGGTCCGACGGTCCGGGGGCGCGAACTGACGGGTTTCAGGGGTTCCTGGCTGATACGTGACGGTATCGCCGTCACCGCCATCGTCCTGCCGCTCACTCCTGCTCCTCCCCTGCCCGGTACGTAGGGACTCCGCCGAGCCACGTGCCGAGCACCCGCACGTGCCGGATGGCCATCGGGTCCACGGTGCGCGGGTCGGCGGAGAGCCGCACCAGGTCCGCGGGCGCGCCGGGCACCAGGGCGAGGCGGTCGTCGGCGCCCGCCTGGTGGGCGACGCCGCTGGTGGCGGCGGCAAGGGCCTGCTCCACGGTGAGCCGCTGATGCGGGATCCAGCCGCCCTCCGGTGCCCCGTCGAACGTGCGCCGGGTGACCGCGACCTGGATGCCCTCAAGCGGTTCGTACGAGCTGACGGGCCAGTCGCTGCCGAAGGAGAGCCGCACCCCGTCGCGGGCCAGCTCTCCCATCGGGTACTGCCGGTCGGAGCGTTCGGCGCCGATCCGCGGCATCGACAGATCGGTCTGCAGCGGGTCGGGCTGCGCCCACAGGGGCTCGAAGTTGGCGATGACGCCGAGCGCGGCGAAGCGCGGCAGGTCGGCCGGGTCGACGAGCTGGACGTGGGTGATCACTGGCCGCCGGTCCCTGGCGGGGTTGGCGCGGACCGCGGCCTCCACCGCGTCGAGCGCCGCCCGCACGCCCGCGTCGCCGATGGCGTGGATGTGCGTCTCGAAGCCGTCGGCGTCGAACGCGCACACCGCTTCGGCGAGCGCGCGCGGCTCCCACACGGGCATGCCGCAGCTGTGCGGCGCGTCCAGATAGGGGGCGAGCAGGGCGGCCGTGCCGCCCTCGATCACGCCGTCGCTGAAGTACTTCACGGTGCGCGCGGACAGCATCGGGCCGCCCTCGGCCCTCACCCGCTCACGCGTGGCGTCGAACTGCTTGCGCTGTTCGCGCCAGCGGTCGGGGTCGGCACGCTGGGCCAGGTCGACGCGGACGCTCAGCGCGTCGTGCCGGGCCGCCGCGAGATAGGCCTGAGCCATCTCCGGCTCGACCCAGGCGTCCTGCACCCAGGTGATGCCCGCTCGCGCGTACGCCCGGGTCGCGCGGCGCACGGCTTCGACGAGTTCGGCCTCCTCGCGGGCCGGCACCTGGTCGAGCACCAGGTCGCAGGCGTGCCACTCGCGCAGGGTGCCAAGCGGCGAGCCGTCGGGGCGCCGCACGATCCAGCCGAGGCGCGGCTCCGGCGTCGTGTCGCGCACTCCGGCCCGGCGCAGCGCCTGAGTGTTGCACCACACCGTGTGGTAGTCGTGGGCCCGCAGCACGACGGGCCGGTCCGCCACGGCGGCGTCGAGCCACCGGGCGTCGAACTCGCCGTCGGGCGCGAGCGCGGGGTCGTAGGACGCGCCGACGATCCACTCCGCGTCCGGGTGCGCGGCGGCCCACCGTCCGACTTCCGCCGCGATCGCGTCGACGGAGGTGAGGTCCTTGATCTGCGGGCCGAAGCTCTCCAGACCCCCGAAGAGGGGATGGGCGTGGCCGTCGCCGAAGGCGGGAAGGAGCAGCCCCTCCCCCAACTCGACCACCTCGTACGCCACTTCGGCGAGCGCGCGGGCCTCGTCCCCGAGCGCGGCCACACGTCCGCCTCGTACGGCCAGTGCCGTGGTGTCTCCGTGGGCGGGGCTTCCCGTACGCACCCGCCCCAGGAAGACCCGCGTCACCGTCTCGTCCGCCATGTTGTTCCGCTCCTCCGTCATCACACGCTTTCCGCGTCCACTGTCGTCAGCCGTTCGTACGCCCCCGGTTCGCGCCGCCTGATCCGCAGGGCGAGGGCCGCTCCCGCCACGAACAGCACGGGCAGCGGGGCGATCAGCGCCGCGTTGACGCCGCCCGAAGCCCCCGTCAGGAGGTCGAAGTTGGCGCATACGAGGGCGATCAGCACGGCGAGGCCCGCGCAGGCGGTCAGCGGGGCCAGGGCCACGCGCCAGGCGGGCATGCCCCTGCGGTCGCGCCGGAAGAATCCGTACACGGCGAGTGCGGCGAGCGCCTGCATCAGCATCACGCCGAGGATGCCGGAGCCGTTGCTCCACAGGAAGGTGACGGTGTACGGATCGGCGCCGCTCACGACGGTCACGCCGATCACGGCCAGGGCGAGCGCCGACTGTGTCACGACCGCCGTGGCGGGCGCCCGTGTCTTGGGGGACACGGTGCCCAGGCGGCGCGGCAGGAGTCCTTCGCGACCCAGGGCGTAGAAGTAGCGGGCGGCGCCGTTGTGGAAGGCGAGGGTCGCGGCGAAGGCGCTGGTGATGATCAGTACGTGCATGGAGTCGGCGGCCCGGGCCCCGGCGAACCGTTCGGTGGCCGTGAAGACCATGTCGGCGCCGCCCTTGCCCTCGGCGACGGCCTGTGCGCGGTCGGACCCGTACGCGTTGATGATCATCCATACCGTGAAGGTGTAGAAGAGCGCGAGGAACGCCACGGCGATGCAGGTGGCGCGCGGCACCGTGCGCTGCGGTTCGCGCGCCTCCTCCGCGTAGATGGCCGTCGCCTCGAACCCGACGAAGGCGCCGACGGCGAGCACGAACATGCCGCCGACCCCCGGGCCGCCCAGGTGCTGCGGGGAGAGCGTGCCGAGGTCGAGGCCCCGCGGCCCGCCGCCGTGCGCCAGGAGCCCGGCCTCGAAGACCAGCAGGACGAGTACTTCGAGGACCAGCGCGACACCGAGGACCTTGGCGCTGAACGTGACCTTCAGATAGCCGAGCACTCCGATGGCGACGAGCCCGGCGAGCGCCCAGAGCCACCAGGCAACGCGCACCCCGGTCAGGTCCTCGAACCCGGATTCGGTGAACCATCCGAAGGCGACGAGCAGTCCGACCTCGATGGCGTTGTACGAGAAGAGCGCGACGTACGCGGAGCCCGCTCCCGCCGGGCGTCCGAGCCCGCGGCCGATGTAGGCGTAGAAGGCGCCCGCGTTGCGGACGAAGCGGCTCATGGCGGTGAATCCGGCGGCGAAGACGATGAGCAGCAGCCCCGCCATCAGGTAGCCGAGCGGCGCCGCCCGGCCCGCCATGCCGATGGACAGGGGGGCCACGCCGGCCATCACGGTCAGCGGCGCGGCGGCGGCCACGACGAAGAAGACGAGGTCACCGGTGCCGACGGCGCCGCCGCTCAGACCTTTGGCGGGGTGGGGGGTGGGTTCGCTCACGCGCGTACTCCGGCTGTTCCGGGGGCTCGGGCGGGGCGGCCCGAAAACTAAAGGCTTTAGTCCGGGCCGGTCAGGACCGTACTCTGCACGCGGGCGGCTGTGAAGACCGCATTCGGAGAGGGGAGTTGCGGGATCATGCGCAGAGGCAGACCGCGCGTACCGGTGCTCAGCGCGGACCTGATAGCGCGGGAGGCGCTCGCGCTGATCGACGCCGAGGGGGCCGACGCCTTCAGCCTGCCCCGCCTGGCCGCGCGGCTCGGGGTGAAGACCGCCTCGCTCTACAACCATCTGGACGGCCGCGCCGAGGTCATCGAGGGCGTACGGCGCCTGATCGTCGAGGAGATGGACGTCTCCGCGTTCGAGACGCAGCCGTGGCCCGACGCCCTCGCCGCCTGGGCCCGTTCGTACCGCGACGCCTTCGCCGGGCACCCGCACTCCATCGATCTGCTCGCCACCACCACCATCAGCTCGCCGGCCACGCTCAGCATGTACGAGGCGGTCGTGGCCGCGCTCGCCCGCGGCGGATGGCCGCAGGAACGCCTGATCGGGGCGATGACGAGCGTCGAGTCCTTCCTCCTCGGCTCGGCCCTCGATCTCGTGGCGCCGCCGCTGATGATCGACCCGGCCGGGCACGCGCCACGGGTGCCCGTCCTTACGGCCGCGCTGGAGAGCGCCGCCGGCGGCAGCAAGGCGGCGCGGGCCGAGGAGGCATTCGCGGCGGGGCTCGACGCGCTGATCCGCGGGCTCGTGGCCCAACTGGAGGCGTTCCGCGGGGAGTAGCTTCCCTTCCGGGGGCGGGGACGCGGGAGGTCAGAGGCCGCGCGCCGGGTCGGCGAGCGTCTCCCAGAACATCGCCTCGTAGCGTTGCAGGAGCTTCCCGTAGCGCAGAGCGGAGCCTGCCGTGTCGAGGCCCCGGCACATACCCGCGTCCACCGCGGCCAGTGCCTGTCGCTCCAGGTCGGGCGCGGGCTCGGCGAAGAAGGCGAAGAACCCGCAGGCCTCTTCACTGAAGCCGTAGTGGACGGGGAGCGCGTGGGCGAGGGTCGCGCAATAGGCGCCCCAGGCACTGAAGTTGGCGGTCAGGGCGAGGACCACGTCGGCGGGCGCGCCGTTCAGGGCGAGCCAGGCCACGTAGGCGGGATAGGCCTGGCAGCCCGCGCGCGGCTCGTACGCGTCGGCGTCGGTCTTGTCCACTCCGCACGCCGCGACCAGGGCGCCGAGCCGGTCGAAGGCGAGCGATTCCCCTTCGGCGAGGGTGCGGAAGAAGGCCTCGCACTCGACCTCGCCCGCATCGGCCGAGCGTGCGGCCAGGTGCAGGAACGAGCGCCGGTCGGCGGGGATCACGGAGCGCTGCTCCAGGGCGAGAGCAGCGATCGCGGAGCGGTTCGCGGTGCCGTCCGCGACCCGCGGGACGAGCGGGTTGGCCGCCGGGTCCGGTGCGAGCTCCGCCACCACGGCGTCGAGCAGTTCCTGTGCGGTCCGAGTCATCGTCCGTTCTCCCTGCCTCCGGCGAACCTCCCGGCCCGCCTGCTAGTTTCTACACTGTTGTAGAAACAAGAAACCTCGACTTACCGACACACCGATATACGGAGCTCTCATGGCCCTGTGGGACCGCGTCAAGGAATCCGCATCGACGATGCAGACCCAGCTCGTGGCGAAGAAGAACGACCTCAAGAGCGGCGCCTTCCGCGACTCCAGTATGGCGATGTGCGCCCTCGTGGCGGCGGCGGACGGCACCATCGACGCGTCCGAACGACAGCGCGTGGCGCAGCTCATCGCCGGCAACGAGGTGTTGCAGAACTTCCCCGCCGACGAGTTGCGGCGCCGCTTCGACACGTACGTCGACAAGCTGACCGCCGACTTCGACTTCGGCAAGGTCAGCGTGTTGCAGGAGGTCGCCAAGGCGAAGAAGAAGCCCGCCGAGGCGCGTGCCGTGATCCAGATCGGCATCGTCATCGGCGGCGCCGACGGCGACTTCGACCAGACGGAGCGTGCGGTCGTACGGGAGGCGTGCTTCGCGCTCGACCTGCCGCCGCACGAGTTCGACCTCTGACCGGCCCGCGCCGGTAGACCCGCACCGGTAGACCCGCACCGGTAAAGAGGCACATCGGTAAGGGGCTTGTGGCAGTCAGCCGCGAGCCCCTTGCCTCACCGCACTCTCGCCCGACGACCCGAGGAGCCCTCGCAGCATCCGCTCGTCGTCGGGCGAGAGCGCGGTGACGAAACTGGCGAGCACGGCCCCGCGGTCGCGCTCGCCGTCGAGCACCCGGCGCATCCGCAGCGCGGCGAGCCCCGCCTCGTCCGCCGCCGAACTCCACAGGAACGAGCGGCCCGACCGCTCGCGCGTGACGGTGTCCTTGGCGAGCAGCCGGGTCAGGATCGTCATCACCGTGGTGTACGCGAGACCCCCGCCGACACGTTCCTGCACCCAGGCCGCGTTCACCGGTCCGGGCGCGCCGTGCAGCGCCGCGAGCACCTGCGCCTCCAACTCGCCCCGCGCACGCCGACGGAGGCGGGGATGCCGCGCTTCGTGTTCATGCAGTTCCATGCCCGCATCCCTCCCTCTCGCCCTCTTGACGGCCCATCGAGGAGCGCCACATCGTAACGGGACGCAGCAGGAGGAACCGGTGGCGGGATGCGGCACGCCGGTAACTTCTACAGTGTTGTAGATTTTAGACTCCGGCCCTGACCACGGCCGGTACGCACATCACCTCAGGACTTCAGGAGGACATCGTGGGAGTTTCCCTGGCCAAGGGCGGCAACGTCTCGCTCAGCAAGGAGGCCCCCGGCCTCACCGCCGTCCTGGTCGGCCTGGGCTGGGACGTCCGCACGACCACCGGCACGGACTACGACCTGGACGCAAGCGCCCTGCTCTGCGACGACTCGGGGAAGGTCGTCGACGACCAGCACTTCATCTTCTACAACCAGCTCAAGAGCCCCGACGGCTCCGTCGAGCACACCGGCGACAACCTCACCGGCGAGGGCGAGGGCGACGACGAGGCCGTGAAGGTGAACCTCGCCGCGGTGCCCGCCACCATCACGAAGATCGTCTTCCCGGTGTCCATCCACGACGCCGAGAACCGCGGCCAGAGCTTCGGCCAGGTCCGCAACGCCTTCATCCGCGTGGTCAACCAGGCCGACAACGCGGAGATCGCCCGCTACGACCTCTCCGAGGACGCGTCGACCGAGACCGCCATGGTCTTCGGCGAGCTCTACCGGCACGGCGCCGAGTGGAAATTCCGCGCGGTCGGCCAGGGTTATGCCAGTGGGCTGCGCGGCATCGCGTCGGACTTCGGCGTAAATGTCTGACGCAGTCATGGACACGGTCATGGACGCGATCACCGACACGGTCGTTGACGCGGTCACCTGACACATCGGCGGCAGAGGGAGCGGGACGTGTACGGCGATCCGGCAGCAGTGCGCAAGATCCTCACGGAGCTCGGGGACACCTGGGCGGTCGTGGGTCTGTCCACGAACGAGGAGCGAGCGGCGTACGGCGTCGCGGACGTCCTGCAGCGCTACGGAAAGCGCATCGTCCCGATCCACCCGAAGGCCGAGACGGTGCACGGCGAGAAGGGCTATCCGTCCCTCTCCGCCGTGCCCTTCGAAATCGACGTCGTCGATGTCTTCCTCAACAGCGGCCTCGCGGGCCAGGCAGCGGACGAAGCCGTCACGATCGGCGCGCAGGCGGTCTGGTTCCAGCTGGGCGTCATCGACGAGGCGGCGTTCGAGCGGACGCGGGCGGCGGGCCTGGAGATGGTGATGGACCGCTGCCCGGCCATTGAAATCCCCCGCCTCTGACCCACACCACTTCCCACCGGGAAAAATGCCGGCCGGGGAGGCGTAGCCCTGCTCATGAGCCCCTGTGCGTTCGATGGTACGAAGCGGTGGCGGCGTGCAGCGCGTCGATGCGGGGGCGGAGCAGGTGCGGGAGGCCGGACGGTGAGGTCGCGCCATGGGACTCCATGTCCTGGAGGCACCGGACGAGGATGGATCTCACCGAGCGCAGATACGTGAGATCACGTTCCGTCATGTCGCGCCATTCCTCTTCCAGGAGTTTCAGCTGCAGGTCGTCGGCGGATTCCAGCGCGTCGTAGAGACGGGTGACGGCGGAGGAGAGGTGTTCCGCGCTGTACTGCGGAATCGGCGAGTCGTCGATTCCTCTGCCGAGTTCTTGTGTGAGCGTCGTCGCGATGTCGAGGCGGGTGCGGGCTACGAACCGTTCGTGTACCTCCACAGAGAACTGCAGGGTGTAGCGCGTCAACTCACCCGGCGAGGTCGCCATACTCGTGCGTGCGTCCCGGATCGAAAGGTCGGCGGTCAGGGCGTTCGCGTGCTGGGTCAATTCCGTTGCCCAGCCCAGCCAGGTTTCGTACGTCGTGGACAGGGGCGTGGTGTGCGCTCCGCCGGTGAGGAGGAACGCCGGGCGCCGGACCTCCCCGATCCGCATTCTGTCCAGGAGCGCCGTCACGCCGGCGTCCCGGTCGTGGGCGATGTGCTCGAATATCTCGGTGACGTCCGTGCCCAGGTAATTCACCAGAGGGCCTGCCCCGCCCGGATGGCGGCGCAGGAAATTGGTGACGTCGAACACCTCGTCGCGAAAGGAGATCCACCGGCGGGAGGCCGAGTGGTCGTGCCACAGGAGTTCCGAGGGGAAGAAGACCTGTTCTTTCGTTTCGGGCGGCGCGGGAGAGGAAGGGGTGGATTCGGCTTCCGTACCGTCGGGGGAAAGGCGTTCTGCGCGGGATGCGGCGAGTTCGTTTCCGACGCGGACGGCGGCGGGGAATCCGGAAATCGTGACGTCGCGGCCCACCCGGTAGGACGTGTTCAGGTAGCCGGACACCTTGAGGCGGTGGCGGGCGAGCAGACCGCCTTCTCCGGAGTAGGACTTCTTTAGATCGGCGAACGCGGCGCCCAGTTCGGGATGGCCGCTGGTCGTGACGTAATCGGGAAGAGAGCGGAAATCCACGGCGTGGATGAAGTTCCGCCAGGAGCGGGGAAAATTCTCGCGCAGGCGTCTCGCCTCCGCTCCGATGAAGGAGCGGTAGCTGGCCCGGCCGATCACGGTGTCCATGAGATGGAACATCGGCGAGGCCGTTCCGCTCGGCCCGAGTCCGTGCTCGACCAGCGGCACGGCGAGGGGTGCCACGGTCTTGGCCCAAATGACGGGATCGACGTGGAATTTCCGTCCCGCACGCGGATCGATCTTTGGCAGACCGTGCCGCGTAATGTCCGCGATGCAGTCCGCCATCCGGACGAGTTCCTCCGCCAGGGAGGCCGCATCGTCAATCTCCACGGCCTCGCACGCCCGTATCGAGGAGCCCACCAGCGGGGTGCCGCGGGAGAGCATCTCCAATTGGGTCAGATAGAAGAACTGCTCCTCGTCGGTGCCCACGGTGGGTACGAGGAGCCGCAGGTTCTCCACTCTGCGCGGCTGCTCGCCCCGGGGGCCCAGGGGCCGCCAGTTGCAGACGATGAGGTCGAGGTAGGAGAGGAACGGGCTCTGCCTGCCCAGCCGGGCGCACACCGCTTGCCACGGCGCAAGGATGGCGTCCGGGGTCGGGGTGTCGTACCGGGGAGAGACCCGGTGGTAAGCGTGTACGAGGATGCCCAGGACGGTGGCGGCACGCTGGAGCCAGCGGTCCGGGAGCGCCGCCTCGGAGGCGTCGAACGGCTCGATCCGCTCCAGAAGGCAGCGCAGTTCGAGGCTCGCGTACAGCTCCGGCAGGTCGCGGGCGACCTCGTCCCAGACGGCATGGGAGGAGGGGAAGGAGGCCAGCGGGTCCGGTCCGGGCGTGAAGCCGTGAGCCAGGGAAAGCGGGCCGGAATTCTCGTGCCCCAACCCGCCGTTCAGGTTTTCCGCGGACCGTAGTATTTCCCCGGGGCGCTCCTCCACGGAGAACATTTCGGGTGAGCCGTCAAGCTGTGCGGGCACGATGAACATCTCCACTCTTCGGGTCGTCCGTCAACTCTTGGCCGACCCGGCAGAGTGCTGCAATGCTGAACTGTCTGGTTCTGGTTAAGTTCCGTCTGCGGAAATGTCCTTCGGCGCGGCTTGTTCGAGCCGCTGCGCTCGGTACTCGCCGGGGGTCATACCGAACTCCTTGCAGAACGCCAGATGGAACCCCACATGGCTCCCGTACCCGATGATCCGGTGGATTTCCCGCTGCGGGACGGACGGATCGGCCAGTATTCTGCGCGCCTCCTGGAGCCTGCGGAACAGCAGGTGCCGGGCCGGTGGCTCGCCGACGAGTTCACGGAAGACCCGCGAGAATACGGCACGCGACATTCTCGCCTCACGGGCGAGCGATTCGACCGTCCAAGGGCTTGCGTACGAGGCATAGATGGCCGTCAGCGCCCGGCTCACCCCCTCGTGGCGCAGGGCTTTGAGCGCGGGAGAGGCTTCGGCCAGTTGTTCCATCGCCGTGCGCAGCGCCAGGACGAACACCATCTCGAATGCGCGCAGCGAAACCAGCTGTGCCCCCGGCGCCATCCGCGCGCCTTCCCTGGTCAGGCACTCCAGCGTGTAGTGCAGGAGCGGTTCGTCGCGCAGCATGTGGCTGCGCAGCACGATGATGCGGGGAAGCGCACGATACAGCGCGGGTTCCGTCACCGGGTCGTAATGCAAGCTGGCGCAGAGCATTTCGGTGTCCGGCGCCGCGCTTCCGATGGTGACGGAATCAGAGCTTCCGAGTGGGAGGTCCGAGAGGACGGAATTCAGCGGAGTCACCGCACACCCGGGGGCCGATGCAAAGGAATGCGCCGCCCCGTGCGGAAACATCGCGAGGTCACCCTCGTGCAGCCGTATCGCTTCTTCGTCGCCGAAGGATATGTAGCAGCCGTTGCGGACCATGTAATGGAGGATTGCGTGGCTGTCCTCCTCTCCCTCGATTCCCCAACTCCCGCCCGCCAGCCACTTGCTGTAGTAGGTATCGGCCAGCCTTAAGGGCTTGAGCAGCTCACTGAGCACGTCGGCCTGCGGCATGGACGATCCTTAAACGTTTTGAGTCTTCGGTTAATTGATCTTACCTCCCGGCCCGTCCAAACCTAGAGGGAGAGGGCCCGGCCACGGGGGGCGGCCCTTAAAAGAGCCACGGGGGAACGGGCTATGAACATCCTGATCGCGGGCGCCGGCATCGGCGGGCTGGCCGCTGCGCTGAGCCTGCATGCCGCAGGATGCGAAGACGTGCGCCTGGTCGAAGCAGCTCCGGAAATACGCCCGTTGGGCGCCGGAGTCAACCTGCTGCCGAACGCGGTACGGGAACTTGCCGCCCTCGGACTCTACGACGAACTGCTGGACAGGGCTGTCCCGTTGGAGCGGCTCGGCTACTACAACCACCGCGGCCAGACCGTGTGGAGCGAGGCGCGCGGCCGCACCGCCGGACACCACTGGCCCCAACTCGCCCTCACACGCGGCGCCTTGCAGGAACTCCTGGCGGACCGGGTGGCGGAGCGACTGGGTGCCGACGCCATCCGCACCGACGCAAGGCTCGCCGGCCTCACCGTGCTGGATTCCGGCCGGGTACGGGTGGACCTGACCCACCGTGCACACGGCGACGCGGTGAGCACGGCCGAGGCCGACGTCCTGGTCGGCGCGGACGGCATCCGCTCCGCCGTGCGCGGCGCGCTCTACCCGCAGGAGGGCGCGCCCCGCGCCCGGGGCGTGGTGGTGTGGCGCGGCGTGACCCGTGGCCGCCCGTTCATGGGCGGACGCTCGATGGTGGTGATGGGCGACGGCCGCTGGAAGGCCGTCGTCTACCCGCTGTCCGACCGGCCCGACGCCTCGGGCCTCGTGCCGGTCAACTGGGCCGCCTCGTACACCGGTGACCTCGACGAGCGACCGGAGAGGGTTCGCGACCGCTTCCTGCCCCGGTTCGCCGACTGGCGCTGCGAGGACCTCGTGCTCCGCGACGTCCTGGGCGGAGCGGAACCGGCGCAGGAGTTCCCCATGATGGACCGCGACCCGTTGCCGCGCTGGTCCTTCGGGCCGGTCACCCTGCTCGGCGACGCCGCCCACGCGATGGCGCCCATGGGCTCCAACGCCACCACACAGGCGGTGGTCGACGCGCGCACCCTGGCCCACGCACTGGCCCTGCACGCCGACCCGGTGCGCGCGCTCCAGGCGTACGACCGCGACCGGCGGCCCGCCATGAACCGGCTGCAGCTGATGAACCGGGCCAAGGGCCCGGAAATCGTCATCGACCTCGCCTGCGAGCGGGCACCCGACGGTTTCGCGCGCCCCGGGGACGTACTGCCGCGGCAGGAACTGGCGGAGATCGCGGACGCCTACGCCCGCGCCGCCGGCACGGACACGAAATCGGTCAACTCCCCTACTCCGTACGGGATTCCGGCACTTCCGATGCCCGCCGAGGTATCCGGCTGAAGCAGTCCGCCCCCGTGGGCGCCCAGCGCTTTTCCTTGCATCCGCAGCGCGACCGCAGCACCTTCACCCACCGTATTCCCAGGAGAGAAATGCCCCGCACCGGCCAGGACTACCTCGCCTCCTTGCGTGACGGCCGTGCCGTCTGGCTCGACGGAGAGCTGGTCAAGGACATCACCGAACACCCGGCCTTCCGCACCACCGCCCGCTCCATCGCGGACCTCTACGACTCCGCGGCGAAAGGCCCGGCGCGCGACGTGCTCACGGTGCTGCCGGAGGGCGCCGAGGAGCCCGTCCTGCGCGCGTACCACGTACCGCGCACCCACGCCGAACTGGTGGAGCGCCGCAAGGCGTTCAAGATCTGGTCCGAGGCCAGTTACGGCTTCCTCGGCCGCTCGCCCGACTACATGGCCACCGGCATCGCCGGATTCGTGTCCGCCCCCGAGGTGTTCGCCGGGGGCGAGTTCGACGGCCGGGGCAACCTGGCCGCGTACTACCGGCGGATGGCCGAGGGCAGCCTGTACCAGGCGTTCACCATCACGAACCCGCAGATCGACCGCACCAGGTCCGCCTCCGAGCAGGAGGAGGACGACCTGTACGTGCGCGTGGTCAAGGAGCGCGACGACGGCATCGTTGTCCGGGGTGCCAAGATGATCGGCACCGCGGCGGTATTCGGCGACGAGGTCATCGTCGGCACCATCGAACCGCTCGCCCCGCAGGACGTCGACTACGCCCTGTGCTTCTCCGTGCCCATCGACACCCCGGGACTGAAGTTCATCTCCCGCACCTCGTACGAGGCCGGGGCGCGCAGCGTCTTCGACAACCCGCTCTCCTCGCGCTTCGACGAGAACGACGCGCTGCTGGTGTGCGACGACGTGTTCGTGCCGTGGGAGAACGTGCTCACCTACCGGAACGTGGACGCCACCTTCCAGATGTGGTGGGGCACCCCCGCGTACACCAACTTCGTGCACCAGGCGTCCGTCCGCTACTGGACCAAGCTGGAGTTCCTCACCGGACTCGCGATCCTGCTGGCCAAGTCGAACAACACCTACCAGCTGCCGCCGGTCCAGATGCAGATCGGCCGCCTCATCGGCTGGCTGAACATCGCCAAGTCGATGGTGCTCGCGGCCGAGTCCGAGTACGAGCGGGTCGGCGGTGCCGCTGACGGCGCCGTGCACATCAGCCGCGAGATCGCTTCCGCGCACCGGGCCATGGCGGGCGACCTGTACCCCAAGGTCCTGGCCGAGCTCAAGATGCTCGCCGGCGGCGGCCTCATCCAGATCCCGGCCTCCGGCTACGACCTCAACCACCCGGAACTCGGACGGCTCGTCGCCAAGTACGTGCGCTCGCCCGGCACCCCGGCCGAGCAGCGGATAAAGCTCCTGAAGCTGGCCTGGGACGCGCTGGGTTCGGAGTTCGCCAGCCGCCACGAGCAGTACGAGCGCTTCTACCACGGCGCCCCGCACGTCTACCTGCCGGGCATCGTCAGGGACGGCCGTCCTGACCTGCTCGAGGCGTTCACCCAGTCCTGCCTCGACGGGTACGAGCTGGGCGAAGGCCCGGGGACAGGGGCGGTCCTCCATGGCGGCCGCTAAGAGCGGCTGGGCGCTGGCGCTGCTGGCGGGCACCCAGTTCGTACTGATCCTGGACACCTCGGTGATCAACGTCGCGGCCCCCTCCATGGGCCGAGAGCTCGACATCTCACCGGCGGCCCTGTCCTGGGTGGCCAACGCCTACCTGGTCTCCTTCGGCGGCCTGCTGCTCCTCAGCGGGCGGGTGGCCGACCTGCTCGGGCGGCGCAGGGTGTTCGTGTCGGGCCTCGCGGTCCTGATCCTCGCCTCCCTGTTCGGCACCTTCGCCAACAGCGCCGCGCTGCTCATCGCGGCGCGCACGCTGCAGGGCGTCGGAGCGGCGATGGCGGCGGCATCCGCGCTGGCCCTGCTGCTGATGCTGTTCGAGGAGGGGCCGGCAAGACACCGGGCGCTCGGCGTCTTCGCGGCGATGGCCGGCGCCGGAGGAGCGGCGGGCACCGTGCTGGGCGGCGTGCTGACCAGCTGGTTCGGCTGGGAGTCGACGTTCGCGATGAACGTCGTCGCCGGGCTGATCCTGATGATCCCGGCATTCCGGCTGCTGCCCGAAGGACGTGCGGAACGCGACGGACGCGGCATCGACCTGCCCGGAGCGGTCACGGTGACCGGAGGGCTCGCGCTCCTCGCGTACGCCGTGGTCAGCGCCGGAGAGGCGGGCTGGAACGCGCCGCAGACCCTCGGCACCGCCGCCGGGGCCGTGGTGCTGCTGGTTGCCTTCGTGCTGATCGAGCGCAAGGCGGCCGCACCCCTGGTGCCGCTGGACGTCTTCAAGCGCCGCACCCTGCGCTCGGCGAACGTCCTGTCCGCGATGTGGCAGATGTCGCTGTTCCCGATGTTCTTCCTGGTGAGCCTCTACCTGCAGAACGTTCTGGGGTACGACGCGGTCGGCGGCGGCCTCGGCCTGCTGCCGCTGTCCCTCACGGTGGTCCTGGTCGCGGGCGGCGCGGACCGGCTGATCGGACGGTTCGGGCTGCGCACCGTGATGTGCGCCGGGTTCGTGCTGATCGCCGTCGGCATGGCCTGGCTGTCCCGGCTCTCGGCCACCGGGTCGTTCGTCAGCGAGGTGTTGTTCCCCAGCCTGCTGCTGGGCGTCGCGCTGCCGCTGGCCTCCATCACCACCCAGGTCGCCGCCACCGCGGGCACCGGCGACGACGAGGCGGGGCTCGCCTCAGGGCTGGTCAACACCAGCCTCCAGTTCGGCTCCGTGATCGGCCTCGCGGCCCTTTCCGGAATCGCGGCGGCCCGCACCCCGGCGGTGGGCGCGGACGGCGCCGCAGCCCTCACCGAGGGCATCGGAGCGGCCTTTCTCGCCGGCGCGGTGATCGCCGTGATCGCGGTGCCGGTCGCGGCCCGCCTCCGTATCCCCGCACCTCCCGCGGCGAGCGGCAGCGCCGTCGCGGACACCGCTCCGGCCAACCGCTGAGAGACCCCCGTACAACCGGAAGGAAAATCCGCATGCCCGACAACAACACCCGGCGCTACCTGGTGACGGGAGCCACCGGCTTCCAGGGCGGGGCCGTCGCACGGCACCTCGCCGCCCGGGGGGCCGAGGTGATCGGCCTGGTCCGCAACCCCGCGAAGGCGGACCGGCCCGCGCCCGCCGGAGTAACCCTGGTCGGCGCCGACCTGGGTAACGCCGACGAGGTCCTCAACGCCTTCGAGGGCGTCACCCACGCCGTGGTGACCATCCCCCTGGAGTACGACACGGACACCGTGCTCTCCTACGCGCGCAACGTCGCCGACGCGGCCCGGAAGGCCGGCGTCCAGCGGCTGGTGTTCAACACCAACACCGCGCTGCCCGACGCGACGACCGAGTACGCCGCCTTCGAGACCCGGCGGGCCGCCGAGGGCGTCATCACGGCAAGCGGCGTGCCCACGGTGGTCGTGCGCCCGCCCGTCTACCTCGACAACCTCTTCAGCCCCTGGAACGGGCCCGCGCTTGTCAACGACGGCGTGCTCGCCTACCCGCTCCCCGCGGACCAGCGGGTGGCCTGGATGTCGCACGACGACCTCGCGCGGGTCGTCGCCGCCGCGCTGGAGAACGACGCGCTGGTGGGCCGGGTGCTGAACGTCGGCGGCGCGGACGTCGTCACCGGACCCGAGCTGGCCCGGGCGTTCGCCGAGGCGCTTGGCCGGGACGTGGCCTACCTCCCGCTGGACGTCCAGCAGTTCGAGGACGGGCTCGCCCACGTCGTGGGCGCGCCGGCCGCCGCGGGAGTCGCCGGGATCTACCACCACGTGAGCACCGGCGAGGCCCCCGGCCTGCTGGCCGCCGACCCGGCCCGGACGGAGCGGGAGCTGGGCATCAAGCTCACCCCGGCCGTCGAGTGGATCAAGTCGCAGCCCTGGGACCACTGGGCCGGGGCCGCCGGCTGACGGGCTGTCGGGGAGCCGCCCTGGGGAGGGGCGGCTTCCCCGGCGCACGCAGCGCACGCAGCGCACGCATGCAGAAGGAACGGGGGGAGCAAGTGGCAAACATCCGTGACCAGGACGGTAAGGCCCGTCGCAGATCCAGCATCCCGATCGCCGTGGTCGGCATCGGATGCCGACTGCCCGGAGCACGCGGTCCCGAGGAGCTCTGGGACCTGCTGACCAGCGGCGGCGACGCCACGACGGCGTTGCCGAAGATGCGCGAAGGGGATGCGGCGGTACGGGGCGGTTTCCTCGACGGCCTCGAAGACCCCGACGCGTTCGACGCCGCCTTCTTCGGGATTCCCCCCGAGGACGTACCGGCGATGGACCCCCAGCAGCGGTTGGCGCTCGTCGTCGCCTGGGAGGCCCTGGAGGACGCCGGTCTCGTCCCGGCCGCACTCTCCGGAACCCGTACCGCCGTGTTCCTCGGACAGAGCCACGCCGACCACTGGGAGCGGCTGCGCGCGACGGAGCCCGCACAGGAGGCGTCCGACGCGCTGGCCCGGCTGGCCGGCACCGAGCAGCGGGCGCTGCTCTCGGGACGGCTCTCGCACTTCTTCGGCTGGCACGGCGCCAGCCTGACCGTCGACACCGGACAGGCATCCTCGCTCGCGGCCGTCCACCTGGCCTGCGCCGCCCTGCGCAGCGGCGAGGCGACGCTCGCCCTGGCGGGCGGGGTCAACGCCGCGCTCTCCCCGGCCGTCACCGGCCTGTTCGCCCGGGCGGGCGTCCTGTCGCCCGACGGAGCCTGCCGCTTCGGCGACGCCCGGGCGAACGGTTTCGTACGGTCCGACGGCGCGGGCATCGTCGTACTCAAACCGCTGGAGCGGGCCCTGGCCGACGGCGACCGGATCCGGGCCATCCTGCGCGGCAGCGCCATCAGCAACGACGGGGCCGCCAAGGAGCATGTGACCGACCCTTCGCAGACCGGCCAGCGGCTGGCCATGCGCTGGGCCCACGAGGACGCGGGCACCTCCCCGCACGAGGTCGGCTACGTCGAGGCCCACGGCACGGGAACCCGCATCGACCCGGTGGAACTCGGGGCCCTCAACGACGTGCACGGCGAAGGGCGTTCCCCCGGACTGCGTTTGCTCGTCGGCTCGGTCAAGACGAACATCGGGCACTGCGAGGCGGCCGCCGGAGTGGCCGGACTCATCAAGGCAGTCCTGTGCCTGGAGCACCGCACGGCGCCGCCGAGCCTGCACTTTCAAACGCCGTCCCCCCGGGTCGACTGGGCGGGGGTCCCTCTCGTGGTCCCCACCGCGAACGAACCGCTTCCGGTGGACGGGCGGCCCGCCCTCGTCGCGGTCAACGGCCAGAGCATCTCCGGCGCGAACGCCCACGTGATCCTGGCCGAGGCCCCGACCGCGGCATCCGAGAGGCCCGGCGGCGACGGCCCCTGGCCCCTGCGCCTGTCGGCGCCCACCGAGCGCGGACTCTCCCTGCTCGTACGGGCGTACGTCGACCACCTCGCCCCGGACGGCCGGGGGCGCGCGCACTTGGCACGGGACATCTGCTGGACCTCCTTCGCCCGGCGCACCCCGCACGCCCGTCGGCTCACTGTGCACGGCAGCACCCACGACGAATTCCACCGCGCGCTGACGGCGCTCCGCGTCGACGGCGCGTGTACGGACGCGGGCTCGCCCGGCGACCCGGCGGAGTGTTTCCCCGCCGGTCCCGGCGCGGTGGTCCCGCTGCCCCGGCACCCCTGGAACGCCGGCGCCCACCCGCTCTGAGGCGCAGCGCCGACCACGTTCCCGACGCGCCCGCACCGCCCGACGACGTACGGAGCGCGCGTCCTTTCCGCACCTTCCCCCTTTCCAGCCCTGCCACGGGCTGCACCTTCCCATGGAGAAAACCGATGAAGTCACCGACCGACCTCGACCTCGGCAACCCCATACGCGTGGCGGCCATCCAGGAGCTCGACCCGCTGGCCGCCGACCTCGCCTGCTTCACTCTCCGTCGGCAGAACGCGCAGGCGGACCTGCCCGCCATGACCGCCGCCCTGCGCGCCCTCACCCCGGCTGTGGAGCGCGTCGACGCCTTCTCCACCGAGGAGTGCGTGGCGGCGATGCGGGACCTGGGGATGTTCCTCGGCTCGATCAGGCGGCACGAGGCGGAGCCCCTGGACCTCGTCCCCGAAGCCCTGCCCGTCCTGCACGAACTCGGCCGCCGCACCGACATGGTGCCCCGCGACACCGTGCACCACTACTGCACCTGGAACCCGGTCGGCGACCGGCAGCGGATGTACACCGGCGACATCCAGGAGGCGTACCTCCAGGAATCCGTGCGCATGGTCTTCCCGCACCTTCGCGCGGGACTCGAACTGTCTTCCACGCTCAGTGAAATGCCGCTGGAGGACCCCAAGTTCGCACGGCTCACCGACGAGCTGACGACGCACGTGGAGACGATGGTGACCTCCATCGACATGGTGGTCAGCCACGTGAGCCCGGAGTTCTTCGCCCGCACGCTGCGCCCGTACTTCGAGGAGATCACCGTCGACGGACGCGTCCTGCTTGGCCCCGCTGCCGCGCAGGTGCCGCTCTGGCTGATCGACGAGGCCGTCTGGGCCTCCGACCGGAGCGAGCCCGAGTCTTACGGCGCGCGGGACACCTCAACCCACCCTCCGCAGCGCCCTCTCCCGGCGCATCGCCACACTGGAGCCCGACTCCCTGCGTGCCATGCGGCGCAGTACGACCGGGGCCACGAGCAGGCCGAGTACGGCCCATGCGCCGAGGACACCGGCCGTCTCCCAGGGTCGCCAGGAGCCGGCGATCTCGATGGCGGCCGCGCTGTCCGGCAGCAGGGCCGAGCGCATGCCGAGGCCGAGCCAGTAGACGGGGAACGCCTGGGCGGCCCACTGCAGCCAGTTGGGCATCGCGGTGACCGGGTAGAAGATGCCGGAGATCGCGATCATGCCGAGGACCGGCAGCTGGATCAGTCCCTGGCTGCGCGCGCTGGTGAACACCGAGCCGAGGATCGCGCCGATCGGCAGGGTCGCGACCATGCCGAGGGCGAGGACCCAGATCAGCGTCAGCCAGGAGCCGGGGCCGCCGATCGCGAGACCGCCCACGATGAAGATGCCGGGGACCAGCAGGATCGCGAGGTCGGCGAGCAGGCCGCCCGCCACCGAGACGACCTTGCCGATGAGGTAACCCGGCATCCCGTTCGGCGTCGCCTTGGCGCGCAGCAGGGTGCCGTCCTCGCGTTCGGCGGTGAGCGCCTGGCTCATGCTGACCATGCCCATCGCCGCGTTCATGCCCAGGATGCTCGGCAGGGCGAGGGTGCCGAGCAGGAGTCCGCTCGTGCCGAACGCCGTGTCCCGCATGAAGAACATGACGCTCAGCATCAGCACCGGCCAGAGCAGATGCGACAGCACGTCACCGCCGTTGGTGAACGACTGCCGCAGTTCGATCAGGCCACGGGACCAGCCCGCGCGGAGCGCCACGCCCGTCCCGTTCACAGGGCCGCCGCCTTCCCGGCCGCCGCACGCGTCCGGGCCCCGGCCGGCGTACCGTCCTCGCCGTGTCGTCGTACGAGCGCCAGGTAGGTGTCCTCCAACGAGGCCCGGCGGACCTCCAGTTCGCTCACCGCATCGCCGTGCTCGCGCAGCAACCCGCGGACGAACGCCGTCGATTCGGCCGTCGCCTTCACGAAGTGCCGTCCGCCGCACGTCCAGCGCACCTCGTCGTCCCCCACGATGCGCCGCGCCAGGTCAGCCGCCGAACCGTCCGCGATGATCCGTCCCCCGGACAGGATCAGGATGCGGTCGGCGAGCTTGTCCGCCTCGTCGAGATCGTGCGTGGTGAGCAGGATCGTGGTCTCGTGATCGGCGGCGAGACGGTGGACGAGTCCGTGGAACTCCTGTCTTGCCTCCGGGTCGAAGCCCGCGGTGGGCTCGTCCAGGAACAACAGTTCCGGGCGGCCCACGATCCCGATCGCCACGTCCAGCCTGCGCCGCTGTCCGCCGGACAGCGTCTTGACCTTCTTGCCCGCGTGCGCGGTCAGGCCGACCGCCGCCATGAGCTCGTCGGTGTCCCGGGGCCGACGGAGCGCGCCGGTGGAGTAGGGGGCGTAGTACGTCCCCAGGTGCGCGAGCAGCTCTCGCACCCGCCACTTGCCGTGGTCGCGCCAGGACTGCAGGACGACTCCGATGCGCGCACGCCATGCCTCCGTGCCCAGCGCCGGGTCCGTGCCGAGCACCTGGACACGGCCCGCCGAACGCATGCGGAACCCTTCCATGATCTCGATGGTGGTGGTCTTGCCCGCCCCGTTGGGTCCGAGCAGGGCAAGCACCTCGCCGCGCCGCGCCCGGAATGTCACGTCGCGCAGCACGTCGGCCGTGCCGTAGCGCATCCGCAGCCCCTCGACATCGAGCACGACGTCCCCCTCGCTCGTCGCCGTCACGTCAACTCCTCGCCGTATGCGTCCAGATGACGGCGAAGCTACGTTGCGTTCAGTGTGGCTTCAATGAATTACTGGGGTGATACCCCTCCCCCATAGGGGATTTCGGGGATTCATTGCAATGAACTTGCCGATGAACGCAAGGAGGCCGCGCTCATGCCGGGAGGCAGGCTGACGCATCAGGACCGCCGGCACATCGGCGAGGGCCTCGCCGAAGGACGCGGGTACGCCGAGATCGCCCGGCAGCTCGGCAGGCCGACGTCGACCGTCAGCCGCGAGGTGACCCGCAACGGCGGGCCCGCGGGCTACCGCGTCGACCACGCCCACCTCGCCACCGAACGACGCGCCCGCCGCCGCGGGAAGATCCCGCGCCACGATCCGGCCACACCCGCCGATGCCTACGGACGCCACCCCGACGCCGTACGCGATTTCGCCGAGCAGCTCGCGGCGCTCATGGTCAGGACGGGGGTACCTCGCATGGCCGCGCGGGTGCTCGCCCGCCTGATCACCGACGACTCCGGCAGCCTCACCGCCGCGGACCTGGTCCAGCGGCTGCGGGTGAGTGCCGCGTCGGTCTCCAAGGCCGTGGGCTATCTGGCGGATCTGGAGGTGATCCGCCGCGTGCGGGAACCCGGTCACCGCCGCGAGCGGTACGTCATCGACGACGACGTCTGGCTCCGGGCGTGGATGACGAGCGCCCAGAAGCACGCCATGTGGGCAGAGACGGCGCAGCGAGGGGTCGACGTCCTCGACGCGGCGACGCCCGCGGGGGCCCGGCTCGCCCGGATGAGCGAGTTCTTCGCGACCCTCAGCGACGACATGGGCGGCGGCGGGCACGACGCCGTGGACGACGCGCTGACGTTACTGGCGGCGCTGCGGCACGCGGGCGCGTCTCTTTCGGCGGACCGTCTGACGGAGGACCGTCTGACCGCCGCACTGGGCTGGACTCCGGAGCGCGTGACCGCCGCCTTGCGCTGCGCGGATCAGGACCGGCTCACTCCTGAGCAGCTCAGCGCCCTGACGGGGTCCTGACGGCCGCCCGACTCGGAGCCGGGCGGCCGTCCAGGGGCGGGCGTCAGGCCGCGGACCCCACGAGTGCGGGGCGTTCGGCATCCCGCAGTCGCTCCATCAGCGAGACACGGGCCCGAGCCACGCGCGAGCGGACCGTGCCCACCGGGCAGCCGGTGAGCAGCGCGGCCTCCGCGTAGGGCAGCCCCAGGAGCTGGGTGAGGACGAAGGCCTCACGCCGCTCGTCGGGCAGCGTCGCGAGCAGGTCGGCGAGGACCACGCCGTCGTCGAAGCCCGGCAGGCCCCTCGGCTGGGCCCGCTCGGCGGCGGACTGCCAGTCGTCCGTGTCACAGAGGCGGGGCCGGGCCGCGGCGTGCCGCAGGCTGTCGATCACCGCGCGCCGGGCGATGGAGAGCAGCCAGGTACGGGCGGACGAGCGCCCCTCGAAACGGTGCAGGCTGCCGAGCGCCCGCAGGAACGTGTCCTGCGTCAGGTCGTCGGCGGCCTGCGGGTCGCCGCCCAGGTACGTCACGTACCGGCGGACGTCCCGGTGCAGGGCGCGTACGAAGTGCTCGACGGCCTCGGGGTCACCGGCGCGGGCGGCGAGCGCCCAGGCCGTTATCGACTCGTCGGGTGAGCTGGGCAGGGCAGGAATGATCACCTGGTGTCCTTCTCGGGAATCCGGGATCCGGACACGCCGTGCGCACAGGCGTCTGTGTGTCTCGTCGACGGCGCGACCACGCGTCCGGCGATCCGGTGATGGGGGGTACGGCCGCGCAGGAGTGCGTACGGCCGATGCCCGAGCCGTCCTGCCGCGCGGCATGGCGCACGGTGACGGCGTCGGGGAACCAGCTGTCAGGCGACAGCGGTCCCGGCGGGCGGACCCCGAGAAGTGATGACGTGCACGAGAAGCAACTGCCGCGGCCGGCCCGCCGGACGGTGGCGGCGGAACCGGATGCGGGGCCGGTGGGCGGGCGAGGGCAGCGCGAGGGGAACCCGCAGCGGGGCGACGAGCCACCCGGCGAAGGCACGCGCGACACGGAAGGCCGCGCGTTCGCCGTGCGCGAGCCAGAGGCCGCAGAGGAGAGCGGCGAGCAGGTGGGCGGCGAGCATGCCGGTCGGCGACATGCCGCTCATGTCATGGCCGCCGCCCATGTGTTCCATGTGCTCCATGGAGGACCCCGCCGAGGGCGTCGCCGACATGTCAGGCATCGCGGGCATGGGCGTCGCCCCCGAGGCGGCCCCCCAGGCAGCCCCCGACGGCGACGCGGACATCACCGAGCCCTGCCCCCTGCCCGTCGCGTCGGCACCCATCGGCGCCGCGCAGAGCATGTGCTGCACCCACCGCCGTACGAGCGGCACTCCGCCGGAGGGCTGCGCGGCGGCCTGCGCCAGGGAGAAGCCCGAGTGCAGCGCGGCCTGCGCGGCCACGGTCACGGCGACGACGAGGGGCAGCCCCCGCTCGCGCCCGGCGAGCGCCCACGCGGTACCGCCGACCCCGATCGCCCCGGCACCCAGCGTCCATCCGGGCACGGAGGCCCCCGACATCAGCACGTGCCCCAGGGCAGCGAGCAGCACACAGGCGGCCGCGAACACCGCAGCCCGTACCGCGCGAGAACACCACCCAGCAGTCATGGCGGGGCCATCCTTGCATTCGCGCCACTTCTTTCACGGGTGGGTACGTGAAATGAACCCGGTCCGCTCAAACAGCTTCAGGACTTATCGGTGGCCCCCGCCCGAATGCATGTCGTGCCTCCCGGTGTCGGTGCCGGCGCCGGGGTCCGTCTCCGTCTCCTTGTCCGGCTCGGTCCGCTGCACGCCGGGCTCGTCCGGGCCGACGGCCGACCCCACGCCGTACGACACCGCGAAGACCACCGCGAGCAGCACGAGGAACCCGCAGAGCGGGGCAAGCCGGGGGCGATCGCTCATCGCCGCTCTCCTGACACTCGTGAACGCGACGGCGCGGAGCGTTCGCGCCCGCGCCTCTTCAGGAGTCGGCCGCGGACGGCCCCGAGTTCCCGGGACGCGCGTCACACTTGACCTCAACCAAACTTGAGGAAAGAGCCTGGGTCCATGAACCGGACCTCAGGAACGACGACCGAAGCGGCAGTCGACTGGCTCACCCAGCACGCCCGTCCCCTCAACACCACCGACGCGCACTCCGATTCGACCGATCTGCGGCCGCTGGCCGACGCGGTGGCGGGCGCCGAGATCGTCGCGCTCGGCGTGGCGTCGCGCGCGACACACGAACTGTCCGTCCTCCAGCACCGGATGCTGCGCTTCCTGGTCGAGGAGCAGGGGTTCCGTGCGCTCGCCCTCGAAGGGGACGACCCCGTACGGCTCGGACTCGACTCGTATGTCCTGACGGGGGCCGGTGATCCCCGGGCGATGCTCTCCGGAGCCCGTTCCTTCTGGCGGACCGGCGAAATCCTCGACGTACTGCTCTGGCTGCGCGCCCACAACGCACGCAACCCGCACGACCCCGTCCAGTTGGCCGCGCTCCCCCACCAGTCGGCGCCGCCCGGTGCCGGACTCGCGGAGATCGAGCGGGCCCTGGCCGACGACGCCGTCCGGTGGCACGAGCGCACCCGGCAGAAGACCGTCTACTGGGGCGGCATCGCCCACACGGCCGTCGGCGATCCCCGCACGGTGTCGTCTCCCGAGCCCCAGACCCACCGCAACGCGGGCGGTCACCTGCGCGAGCACTTCGGCGACGGCTACGCGTCCGTCGCGCTCACCTTCCACCACGGCACGGACTACCCGGCCCCGCCCGCGGATTTCGCCGAGGCGGTGCTCGGCGCGGTCGGACTGCCCGCGTACTTCCTCGACCTGCGCGCACAGCGCCCCGAACCCGTCGATCCCTGGCTCGGCGCCCCCGCGAGGACCCGACTCGTCGGCCCCTTCTACGACGCGCGCGAGGACGCGTCGCATCACCTGTCCGGCAGCTCACTCGCGGGATGGTTCGACGCCGTGGCCCATGTCCGCGAGGTGACACCGGCCAGGGCTCTGGAGAGCTAGAGGGTGAGAGGGCCGGAGGGCTCAGAGATGAGCCGGCATCTCGTGGGCGCCCACGGCCGCCTGTGCATCGGCGGCCAGTTCCCGCCGGTCACAGCCGTACAGCGGGGTGTGCGCGGTGACCCGCACGGTCAGTGCGCGGGCGCCGGCGACTCGGTGCAGCGAGGCACCGAAGGTCTCGTCGCCGAGGAAGGCGGCCGTGGTGCTGCGGGTGCCGTGCTGGTAGTAGCGGATCGTCACGGGACGCACGGGCGCGCCCGCGTCGGCCGCCGCCTGGAAGGTGGCCCGGCGGAACCGGCCGCCGGGCACGGAGCACCAGGTCGTCGCCTGCGGGAAGACTAGGACGGAGCGGCCCTCTCGCAGCGTGGAGGCCAGTTCGGCCACGGAACGGGGCAGTTGGCGCAGCCCGTCGCGGTCGATGAACCGGGTACCTGCTTGTCTGGCGAGCGCGCCGATGACCGGCCACTGGCCCACCTCCCGCTTGGCGAGGACCGTCACCGGCTCGACGGCGAGCAGGCTGACGACGTCGAGCCAGGAGATGTGGTTGGCGACGATCAGGGTGCCGGGGCGGGAGCCGTCCGCGGACAGCCGCCGGGGCGCCTCCTCGAGTCCCACGCCCAGCGCGTCCAGGATCGCCCGGGCCCGCGCCCGCAGCGCATGGGGCTCGGCGAGGCGCTCGCCCTGCGCCACTCCCAGGCCGATCGCGTACGACAACGCGGCGTACCGGCGGGCCAGTTGGACCGGCGGCACCCGTGCTGCCGAGCGCGTGACGCAGGCCGGGGTGCACAGGGCGGCGGGGGCTGCCGCGGGGTTCATCGTGTCTCCCCCAGGAAGTAGCGGCGGTAGCGGTCGCCGAGCCGGTCCATGTCGAGGAGGACGAAGAAGTCGGCGACGTCGAACTCGGGGTCGTGCGCGGGCGCCCCGCACATCCACGCGCCGAGACGGAGGTAGCCCCTCAGCAGTGGCGGCAGGTCGGCGTAGGAGGGCCGCTCCACCGTCGGCTCGGTCGGCGCCCAGGGGCGGCGGGGATGCACCCGCAGCTCCGGCGGCGACGCGTGCCTGGAGGTGCCGAGCAACCAGGCGCTGGACGCCGCCTTGCCGCCGTCGGCGAGCGGGACCGAGGCGCAGCCCGCCAGATAGCGGTGGCCGGAGAGCAGGACATAGCGGGCGAGCGCCGACCACATCAGGTTGATCACGGCACCGGTGCGGTGGTCGGGGTGGACGCAGGAGCGGCCCGCCTCGACCGTGGAGGAGCGCAGCTCTTCCAGCGCGAGCAGATCGAACTCGCCGTCCGAGTAGGACCGTTCGGCCCGTCCCGGCGGCAGCAGACGGTAGGTGCCGACGACCTCGCCGGTGGTGGTGTCGGTGACGATCAGATGGTCCGCGAGGTCGTCGTAGGGGTCAATGTCGTGGCCGGGCAGGGTGGTGTGGAGCGTGGCGCCCATCTCTTCGCCGAAGACGCGGTACCGCAGTCGCTGCGCGGCCCGTATCTGTTCTTCGGAGTCGGCGATGGAGGTGACGTAGGAGCTGGAGGCGGCGGGGGCAGCAGCGGGTGCGGCCGGAGTGGTGGGTGCAGCCGGAGTGGCGCGTGCAGCGGATATCGAGGGCATGACAGGTCCGGTCTCCGTTCGGGGAGGGTCGGCCCCGGGCCGCGGAGGCGGCTCAGGCGTCGCGACGCCTGAGGACCGCCGTGGCCAGGGTCAGGGAGGCGGCCGTCCAGGCAGCCAGGAGCAGGAGTCCGGCGGCGGGACCGTAGAGATCCGCGTCGCCCGTGAGGAACTGCGTGCCCGCCGTCTGAGGCAGGAACTGCGCCAGGTTCGTGAGGAAGTCGAGGGGAGTCGATTGGAGGATCGTCGGCACGATGAGCAGCAGCACGAACAGCACGGTGATGGTCCCGGCTGAACTGCGCACGATGGCCGCGAGGCCGACGGTCAGGACACTCATGAGCATCAGGTGAACGGCAACGGCAAACACCTGGCCCGCCACGTGTGCGAAGTCGAACGCCGACTCGTCCAGGGCCGCCGCGCCCGCCAGGGTCCCGATCACGGCGAGCACGATCCCGGCGCCGAACGCCACGACACCGACGGTGAGGCTCTTGGCGATCAGCAGGCGTGCGCGGTCCGGCACGCACTGGAGGGTGTGGGTGATGCTCCCGGTGGCGTACTCGCCGGTGACGCAGAGCATGGCGAGAGCGGCGACGACGAACTCGACGCCGTAGACGGTGGCGAGCGTGGCGGGGTCGGCGGGCGACGCTCCCGCGTCATGGGTGACCGCGCCGACGCACGCGGCCGTCGCCCCCATCACCGCGGCCGCCGTGAGCAGGAAGTACCAGGTCGAGCGGAGCGAGAACAGCTTGGTCCACTCCGCGGCCACGGCCCCGCGAAGCCCGGCGCGGGCGGTCCGCCGCTGCTCGGAGACTGAAGTACTCACGGCCGGGCCTCCCCGAACTCGACACTGCCTGCGGTCAGTTCCATGTATGCCTCTTCCAGTGACGCCTCGACGGCGCGCAGCTCATGAAGTCGTACGTGCGTCTCGTGGGCCAGATCGCCGACGCGTTCCGGCGGCAGGCCCGTCACAAGAAGTTCGTTCGCCGACACCCACCGGACGTCGTCCGCCTCCGTCGTGGGCCGTCCCGCCAGGGCGTGCAGGCCCTGTTCCTCGGGCCCGCGCACGCGAACCGCGTTGCGGGAACTGCGCGCGAGGATGTCCGCCACCGGCGCGTCCGCGATGAGCCGTCCCTTGCCGATCACGATCAGCCGGTCGGCGGTGAGCTCCATCTCGCTCATCAGATGGCTGGAGACGAATACCGTCCTGCCCTGCGCGGCGAGCGACCGCAGGAAGCCGCGGATCCAGAGCACGCCGTCCGGGTCGAGCCCGTTGACCGGCTCGTCGAGCATCAGCACCTCGGGGTCGCCGAGCAGCGCCCCCGCGATGCCCAGGCGCTGGCCCATGCCCAGCGAGAAGGAACCGGCCTGCTTGTCCGCCACGTCGCCAAGGCCCGTGGCGTCGAGCACCTCGTCGACGCGGCGGGCGGGAATGCCGTGGCTGCGCGCCATGGCCAGGAGGTGCTTGTACGCGCTGCGCCGGGGATGTACCGCCTTGGCGTCCAGGAGCGCGCCGACCTCGCGCAGGGGATGCGTGTGGTCGGCGTATCTCCTGCCCTTGATGAGGGCGGTACCCGACGTGGGGTGGTCGAGGCCGAGGATCATGCGCATGGTGGTGGACTTGCCCGCGCCGTTCGGCCCGAGGAAGCCGGTGATCTTCCCGGGCGCCACGTCCAGGGACAGCGCGTCGACGGCCGTCTTCTCGCCGTATCTCTTGGTCAGGCTCTGCAGTGTGAGCATCGTTCCCCAAGTCCCTCTCGGTGCCCGCGCCTTCGTGGGCGCAGGCGGTGATGTGAGGGACGCTACGAAGCCGCGGCGCCCGGCACAGGGGACGTTGGTCAGCACCTGCCCTGGACTTTCGTAAGGTCACGGACGGCAGGTCGCTGAGGCCGGGTAGCGTGCTCGCATGATCCGAGTGCTGCTTGCCGACGACGAGGCGATGATCCGGGCCGGGGTGCGGGCGATCCTCGGCACTGCCGACGGCATCGAGGTCGTCGCCGAGGCGGGCGACGGGCGCGAGGCGATCGACCTCGCACTGGCCCACCGCCCCGACGTCTGCCTTCTCGACATCCGGATGCCGCGCGTCGACGGCCTCCAGGCGGCGGCCGAACTGGGCCGGGTCGCGCCCGGCACGGCCGTGGCGATGCTCACCACGTTCTCCGAGGACGAGTACATCGCGAGCGCGCTGGGCTCGGGCGCCGCCGGTTTCCTCCTCAAGTCCGGCAATCCGCGCGAGCTGATCGCCGGGGTGCAGGCCGTCGCCGAGGGCGGCGCGTACCTCTCCCCGTCGATCGCGCGGCGGGTCATCTCCCACCTCGGCGCGGGGCAACTCGGAAAGCAGACCACCGCGCGGGCCCGCATCGCAGAACTGACGGCGCGCGAGCGCGAGGTGCTCGCGCTGGTGGGCGCAGGCCTGTCGAACGCGGAGATCGCCCGGCGCCTTCATGTCGTCGAGGGCACGGTGAAGGCGTACGTCAGTCAGGTCCTTGCCCGCCTCGGCTTCAAGAACCGGGTGCAGGCGGCGATCCTCGCTTACGAGGCGGGGCTCGTCGGCGCGGAGTGAGCGGCCCGGGTCTCCGGCGGCTCCTGTCGGCGCCCGGCGCGATCCCCTACTTTCGGCAGGGGCGCCGGCCAGGGGTGATCGGCGATGCTGTGCGGATGCGCGGCGTACCCGGCTGGTTCTCCCGGCTCCTCGACATCGGACTCTGGCTCGTGGTGTGCGTACCGCCGGTCTCGGGCGTCTTCGGTCTCGGCGGACGCGACGCGGTCGTGGCCGCCGTGGGTGTCCCGCTGCTCGGCGGCGCCGTGGCGTGCGGCAGGCGGTGGCCGCTCGCCGCCCTCGCCGTGCCGGTCGCGCTGAGTGTCCTGACGGACCCGGAGATGCTGACGCCCGCGTACTGGGCGGCGCTCGCCGTCTTCGGATACCTCGCCGGCAGCCGCATGGTGGCGATGCGCCCGGCGCTGTGGTTCTTCGGGGCGGTCGCCGCGGTCGGACTCGTGCTGTGCACGTCCGTGTCGAGCGATCTGTGGGGCTGGCCCACGATGCTCCTGACGCTGCTGATCGGCGTGGTGCTGCCCTGGCTGCTCGGGCGCTACCGCCGCCAGTACGCCGATCTGATGGCCACCGGCTGGCGGCTCGCCGAGCGCATGGAGCACGAGCAGCAGGCCGTCGCGGACCGCACCCGCATCCGCGAGCGGGCCCGTATCGCGGGCGACATGCACGACTCGCTCGGCCATGACCTGACGCTCATCGCGGTCCGGGCGGGCGTGCTGGAGGTCGACCCCACGCTCGATGCCCGTCAGCAGGCGGCCGTCGGCGAGCTGCGCGAAGCCGCGGGTGCGGCGACCGAACGGCTGCGGGAGATCATCGGCGTGCTGCGGGCCGACGACGAAGTGCCGCCGCGGGCCCCGTCGGACGAGGGCGCGGACACCGTGGTCGAGCGCGCCCGGGCCTCCGGGGTCGAGGTCACGCTCCGACGGTCGGGGGACACGGAGCACCTGCCGCCGATGGTCGCTCTCGCCGTGCACCGCGTGCTCCAGGAGTCCCTGACGAACGCCGCCAAGCACGCGGCGGGCGCGAAGGTCCGGGTCCGGATCGTGCGGGACGGCGACATGCTGCGCCTGACGGTGGCCAACGACGCGGCACCGGCGGGGGGCCTGTCCGGCGTCGCGTCGAGCGGCAGCGGCCTGGTCGGCCTGGACGAGCGGGTGCGTCTGGCGGGCGGCACCCTGCGCGCGGACCCCACGGACGACGGCGGCTTCGAGGTGACCGCCGAACTGCCCGCGACGGGCGCCGCCCCGCGTGCCGTGAACCCGCCCCGGCCGACCACGTCCGCCCGCGAGCTGGAACAGGCCAGGCGGCAGATCGGACGGCGGCGCGCCCAGGCGGTCCTTGCCCCGCTCGCGGTCCTCGCCGGAATCCTGCTCCTGATGATCCCCGTCAGCCTGATCAGCTCCGTCTTCTCGGTCCTCGACCGGGAGGTGTACGACGGCCTGACGACCGGGCAGCCGCGCGACGAAGTGGAGTCCCGACTGCCGGACTTCACCAGGGACGGCCCGCCGGACGGCGCCCCCGCGACACCGCACGGCCAGGACTGCACGTACTACAGCACACGCTTCATGTCCGCCGACGGCTACCGCATCTGCTTCGCCGACGGTCGGCTCGTGTCCAAGTCGGTGGTGGGCGACAAGGACTGAGGGCGCAGGCCCGCGGCGCGTCCGGCACCTCGTATGTATGTGCCGGTACCTCGTATGTGACCGTACAGACTCAGGCGTGACCAGCGGATGAAGCGAACGAGAGGCAGTCATGGCGTCGATGCACCACGATCCGGCGGGCCCGCTCCCCCTGGAGGGGATTACCGTCGTCAGCCTCGAACAGGCCGTCGCCGCCCCCTTCGCCACCCGGCAGCTGGCCGATCTCGGCGCGCGTGTGATCAAGGTCGAGCGGCCCGGCGGCGGTGACTTCGCCCGGCGTTACGACACCACCGTGCACGGGCAGGCCAGCTATTTCGTCTGGCTCAACCGTTCCAAGGAGTCCCTCACGCTGGATCTCAAGTCCGAGGAGGGCGTGGCGATCCTGCACGAACTCCTCGCGGGCGCCGACGTGTTCGTGCAGAACCTCGCGCCCGGCGCGGCAGAGCGCCTCGGCCTCGGCGCGGACGCTCTCCGGGCCCGCTATCCGTCGCTGATTCCCCTGCACCCTCACCGGATACGGCACCAGCGGCTCCTGGGCGGACCGGAAGGCGTACGACCTGCTCGTGCAGTGCCAGACCGGGTTGCTCTCGCTGACCGGCACGCCCGACGAGGCGGTGCGGGCCGGCATCTCGGTCGCGGACATCGCGGGCGGGATGTACGCCTACACCGGCATCCTCACCGCGCTCTTCACCCGGGCGACCACCGGACGGGCACCGGCCGTGGACGTGTCCCTCTTCGACGCGCTCGCCGAGTGGATGGGCCAGCCCGCGTACTACACGCGCTACGGCGGCACACAGCCGCCGCGCGTCGGCGCCCGGCACGCGACCGTCGCCCCGTACGGCCCGTTCACCGCGTCCGACGGCAAGGACGTCCTGCTGTCCGTGCAGAACGAACGCGAGTGGGCCGCCCTGTGCGAGCAGGTCGTCGGACGGCCCGAGCTGACCGACGACCCGCGCTTCGCCACCGGATCGGACCGTGTCGCGCACCGCGACGAACTCGACGCCATCATCTCCGCACGGTTCGCCGGACTCGGCAGCGAGGAGGCGATGGAGCTGCTCGACCGGGCCAACATCGCCAACGCGGGCGTCAATTCGGTCGCCGAGTTCCTCGACCACCCCGCGCTCACCGAGCGCGAACGCTGGCGGGATGTCGCGATTCCGGGCAGCCCCTCCCCCGTTCAGGCCCTGTTGCCGCCCGCGAATCTGAGCGGCGTGGAACCGCGCATGGATCCCGTACCGGCCGCGGGCGAGCACACCGAGCGGATCCTGGGGGAGCTGGGGCGCGGCCCTGACGACATCACCCGGCTGCGCGAGGAAGGGGTGTGCGGGGCCTGAGCCCCGCCCGCGTCAGGCGACGCCGAGTCCTTCGAGCACCACGGCGTTCGGCAGCTCGGCGAACGCCTTGCCCGGCACGATGAGCTTGCCCCGACGGCTGCCGCTGCCGATCAGGACGTACGGCAGGTCGACGACGGCCGCGTCCACGAGCAGCGGCCAGTCGCCGGGCAGGCCGACGGCGGTGATGCCGCCGTACTCCATGCCGGTCTCGCCGGTCGCCGTGTCCATCGGCGCGAACGAAGCCTTGCGCGCGCCGAGTTGGCGGCGCACGACGCCGTTCACGTCCACCCGGGTCGTGGAAAGGACCAGGCACGCGGCGAACGAGGTCTCGCCGCCGCGCTTGCCCGCGACGACCACGCAGTTCGCGGACTGCTCCAGGATGTCCCGGCCGTAGTGCTCCACGAAGGTGGCGGTGTCGGCCCACTGGGGGTCGGTGTCGACGTGGATGACCTGCTCGGCGGGGACGCTCCCGCTCCAGCCGCGCAAGGCGTCGGCGACGGGCGCGACCAGCAGGTCGAGAGCCTCGGGCGCGGGGCGGACGACGTCGAAATCTCCCATGGGTGCACGCATGGCCGCACGCTAACAAACCCGGCGGGACTCAGGACCCGGGGCTCAGTACGAGGAGGCGTGCGCCGGCGGCACGGAGACCGACATGGTCATCTCGACCGGCTCGGCACCCTTGTTGTGATAGCCGTGCGGCACGTTCGCCTCGAACGAGGCGGCCGACCCCGCGGGCACCTGATGCTCCACGCCGTCGACGAGGAGCGTCAGCTCGCCCGCGGCGACGTGGAGCAGCTCCATGGTCCCCGGCGGGTGCGCGTCGGAGTCGCTGCCGTCACCGGGCATCAGCGTCCACGCCCACAGCTCGAAGGGGCCGCGCGCCTCGGTCCCGACCAGGAGCGTCGTGCTGCTGCCCGCCTCCGTGGACCACATCCGCACCGCCTGCTCCGGCGGCACGAGGCGGACGTGCGAGCCCTGCTCGTAATCGAGGAGCGTGGTGATGCTGACGCCCAGGGCGTCGGCGAGCTTCACCGTGATGCCGACGCTGGGGTTGGTCCTGGCCTGCTCGATCTGGATGATCATGCCGCGACTGACGCCCGCGCGGGCCGCGAGCGCGTCGAGCGTGAAGCCCCGTTCCGAGCGCCAGCGCTTGAGGTTGCGGGCGAGCGACTGGGTGAGCTGATCGAGGTCCGACACATTCCGTCCATTATTTTGGATGACAGAGTCAAAGATACTGAACTACGGTGTGGTGCACCTGAAGGTTCACCACACTGTACTTGCGAGGAACTCCGATGACAGCACTGTTCGCCCTGGCCACCAGCCTGATGTACGGCCTGGCCGACTTCGGCGGCGGACTGCTGACCCGGCGCATCCCCGCACTCACCGTGGTCGTCGCCTCGCAGACCATCGCCGTGATCGTCCTCGGCGTGATCGTGGTCGCCACGGGCGGCTGGACGGAGTGGGGCCCGCAACTCTGGTTCGCGGTGGCCGCGGGGCTCCTCGGCCCGGTGGCGATGCTCGCCTTCTACAAGGCCCTGGCCATCGGGCCGATGAGCGTCGTCTCGCCGCTCGCCTCCGTGGGCGTCGTCGTACCGGTGGCCGTCGGGCTCTTCCTGGGCGAGCGGCCGGGCGTCCCGCAGTTCGCCGGGCTGACCGTCGCCATCGTGGGCATCGTGCTCGCGGGAGGGCCCGAACTGCGCGGCGCCCCCGTGCAACGGCAGGCGATCCTGCTCACCCTGCTCGCGGCCTTCGGCTTCGGCGCGGTCCTCGCCCTCATCGCCGAGGCGTCCAGCAGCCTCACCGGCCTGTTCCTCGCCCTGTTCGTGCAGCGCGTGACGAACGTGGCCGCGGGCGGCACCGCGCTGTTCGTCTCGGTGAAGCGCGGCGGCACCGCGCTTCCGGAGGGCGCGGGCATGGGCCTGCTCCTGGCAGCACTCCCGGCACTCGCCTTCGTGGGCCTGGCGGACGTCGCGGCCAACGGCACGTACTCGATGGCCGCCCAGAACGGCCCGATCACCCTGGCCGCGGTGCTCTCCTCGACGTACCCGGTGATCACGGCACTGGCAGCACGAGCGGTACTGAAGGAACGCCTGCGGGGAGTACAGGCAGCAGGGGCAGGATTGGCCTTGGTGGGCACGGTACTGCTGGCCAGCTAGGACGGGCCCCTTCAGGGGCGCGGGGCTGTGACATGTGCGGCTCCGCCGCGTGGGCGCGAGCAACCACAACACACCCGCACCCGAAAGAGCACCGAACTACCCCTCCAACTCCCCCAGAGCAAGAAGCTGTTCCGGCGTGACCCCGTCAGGAATAGGCACAGGCGCAGGCGTACGCAACGGCGGCTGCCACCCGGCCTCCGGATCCCAACTGCGTACGACACGGGCGGGGGCTCCCGCGACCACCGCATGGTCAGGAACGTCACCACGCACAACCGCCCCCGCCGCCACCACCACGTTCCGCCCGATCCGCGCCCCCGGCAGGATCACCGCGTTCGTGCCGACCCAGCAGCCGGGCCCGATCTCGACGGGCTCCATCCGCGGCCACTGCTTGCCGATGGGCACATGCGGATCGTCGTACGAGTGGTTCGTGGACGTCACGTACACCGTGGGCCCGAAGTAGCAGTCGTCGCCGATCGTCACCGTGGTGTCGGCGATGACATGGCTGCCGCGGCCGAGCACGACGCCGTTGCCGATGCGCAGGATCGGGTCGGGGCCGAGGTCGAGGTCGGGCATCATCCCGGCGGTGAGCGTGACCTGCTCGCCGATGATGCAGTGGTCGCCGATGCGGATCCAGGGCTCACCGAAGACGGTCCCCTGCGGGAAGGCCAGCTTCGTGCCCTCGCCGAGCGCACCGAACCGCAGCCGCCCCGGCCGTTGCGCGGTGACGGCGCCCGTCCGCTGCACCCACGCCCAGGTCGCGTGGACGGCGCGCTGGGTAGCGCGGCGCCGCCAGTCGGCGACCGCGGATGAGAACGTGTTCCTGTTCTTCGGCACGGGCTCACGTTACTCAGCCCCGCGCGACCCGGTGAGCCCGGACCCCTGTGATCTTCACCCCACAGGGCGGCGGACCCGCCCCCGTCCCGTACGGTTCCGCCAGGCGCGAGACACGTACGAATGGAGAAATCCGATGGGCCACGAGGCACTCGTCACCGGGTTCGGCGGCAAGAACCCGAAGATCGATCAGGACGCCTTCACCGCGCCCACCTCGGTCATCATCGGCGAGGTGACACTGCACGCCGGTGCGAGCACCTGGTACGGGGCGGTCCTGCGCGCCGACGGCGGGCCGATCGTCGTCGGCGCCGACAGCAACATCCAGGACAACTGCAGTCTCCACGTCGACCTCGGCTTCCCGATGAAGATCGGCGAGCGGGTCTCGGTCGGCCACAACGCCGTCCTGCACGGCTGCACCGTCGAGGACGACTGCCTGATCGGCATGGGTGCGACGGTCCTCAACGGCGCGGTGATCGGCGCCGGTTCGCTGGTCGCGGCGCAGGCGCTCGTCCCGCAGGGAATGATCGTGCCGCCCGGGTCGCTCGTCGCGGGCGTCCCTGCCAAGGTGCGCAGGCCGCTGACCGACGAGGAGCGCGCGGGCGTCACCCTCAACGGCACGATGTACGTCGAGCTGGCCAAGGCCCACCGGGACGCCCACGCCGGGTGAGGTCAGTCGGCGGCCGGAACGGCTACCGGCTCGGCCGCCGGCTCCGTACCCTTCTCGGCTTCGCGTGCCGCCGCCGACTTCTTGGCGCGGCGCTTGACGAGCAGCATGGAGCCGACGCCGATCAGGACGGCGATGGCGAGGCCGAAGTACGAGAACCGCTTGAGCCAGTCCTCGGCGACGACACCGATGTAGTAGATGACGGCCGTCGTGCCGCCCGCCCAGACGATGCCGCCCAGGACGTTGGCGATGAGGAACTTCCAGTACGGCATGCGCAGGACGCCCGCGAGCGGCCCGGCGAAGATCCGCAGCAGGGCGACGAAGCGGCCGAAGAAGACCGCCCACATGCCCCACTTCTGGAACGACTGCTCGGCACTGCCGACGTTCGCGGCGCTGAAATGCTTGGGGAACTTCCGTTCCAGCCAGGCCAGGAGCGGCCGACCGCCCTTGCGTCCGATCGCGTACCCGATGGAGTCGCCGATGATGGCGCCCGCGGTCGCGCAGATCCCCAGGACGACGGGGTTGAGCTCGCCGTGCTGCGAGGAGAGCAGCGCGGCGGAGACGAGGACGATCTCACCCGGCAGCGGAATGCCCAGGCTCTCGAGGCCGATGACCACGCCCACCAGCGCGTAGATACTGACGGCCGGTACGGTCTCCAGCCATTCCTGGACGTGCAACGCCGGTTCCTCCTGTGCTGATGTGCCTGATACCCGGCGTGCGCGTTCCCCCCGGAGCGCGCACGCCGGGCAGCCTACCCGCTCACCCGGCGTCGGCCGGGGCGGAGTCCTCGTGGTCCCACAGGTCACACCGGTGCTCACGCGCCACGGAGGTGCTCAGCTCGTTGCCTCCCGCGGACGCGGTGCGCAGCGAGAGCACCTGGCCGGGCTGTTTGCGCTGGTCGGGCGCGGTGGGCTGGCCGTCGGCGCGCGGCGCGCCGCCGTGCACGAAGGAGCCCCAGTACTGGACCATCTGCCGGGCCAGGGCCTTCTGTTCGGCGTTGAGCGGCGTCGGGAGCCCGAAGTGCTTGAAGAGGTACTGCACCTCGTTGACATGGGTCGCCCCGAAGTCGAACGTCCTGCCCGCCTCGCGGATCGAGGCGAAGGGCGGCGAGGTGCGGTCGGCGAACTCATAGGCGTAGACGGGTCCGCGGCCCGCGAGTGTCCTGTCCATGCGCAGTGCCGTGCAGGCGAACATGCGGTCGCCCTGGGCCGCCGCGTACGCGTGCGTGGGCGTGGCGTGCCCGGACAGCGGATAGCGCTTGAGGACCTTGGCCCCCGTCTCGGCCCCGTACGCCTGCGTGAGCGCGGCCGGGTACTGCTCCTCGGTGAGCGGCTTGCCCTGCGCGTCGAACTGCCCGTAGGCGAAGAGCCGCCCTTCGTCGCTGTTCGCGCCGTTCAGGACCGGCACGCGGGAGGCGCTTCCGTTTTCGTACGCCTCCTCCGGCTGGACCGGCAGGAAGTCGCCGCCCGCCACCGGGCCCCAGTCGAATCCGGCCTGCGCCGCGAGGATCTGAGCCGCGGGCTTCTGGCGCAGGCAGGCGAGGGCGGTCGCCGGGTCGGGGCAGCCGGCCTTCTTCGCGAAGGCCGCGCCTTGGGTGAGCGCGTCCTTGCGCTCGCGGGCCGCGCAGTCGCCGTACGCGCCGCTCTGCACGATGCCCGCGCGGTAGAGGCCCTTGGCGGTGGGGGATGCGAGCTGGGAGCAGACGGAGCGGCCGCCCGCGGATTCGCCCGCGATGGTGACGCGCTGCCGGTCGCCGCCGAACGAGCCGATGTTGGCGCGCACCCAGCGCAGGGCGGCCTGCTGGTCGAGCATGCCGTAGTTGCCCGAGACGCCGTCGGACGCCTCACCGTCGAGCCCGGTCCCGGCGAGGAATCCCATGGCTCCCAGGCGGTAGTTGACGGTCACGACCACGGTGCCGGTACGCCGGGCGAAGGTGTCGGGCACGATGTCCTCGCCCGCGCCCGCGGTGAGCCCGCCGCCGTGCAGCCAGACCAGGACGGGGCGCTGCTCGTGCTGCCCGCGCGGCGCGTAGACGTTGAGGTCGAGGCAGTCCTCCGTGTGGCTGGGGTTCTCGTAGCCGGGGTCCCAACTGGCGCTCTGCACGCAGCGGTTGCCGAACGAGGTGGCACCGCGCACGCCCTGCCACGGCTTCGGGGGCCGTGGCTCCTTCCAGCGGAGGTCGCCGACGGGCTGTCGCGCATAGGGAATGCCGAGGAACTGCCGCCCCTCGGCGGTGGATTCACCCCGCACCCAGCCCGCGTCCGTACGGACGAGCGTGCCCTTGCCGGGAGCGGGGGCAGGGGCGGCCTGCGCGGCGTGCGGGGTGAGCACGGCCGCGGCGGCGGCCATGACGAGGAAAGCGGACGCGACGCGTCCCGCTCTCCCCGCGCTTCCCGCTCTCCCCGCACTTCTCACGCTTCCCGTTCGTCTCCTGCGACTCATGCGGCGACTCCCCTGGATGACGTCGACCCACTGGCGGCGGGAAAACTATGACGGTCACTGACTCGTGTCAATGAGTTGAACAGAAGACCGGAGGGAACGGCGGGAAAGAAGTCACGAAGGGAAACGGCGGAAGCCGTCAGAAACGGCGCCTCGCCGGTCGGGACCCCCGTGGCCCGGCCGACGTGACGCCGCTGTGTTCAATGAACGTACGGAAGTGAACGTCCGTACGCGACTCAGTTATTGGGGCGCAGCGTCCACACGACGGTCATCTCGCCGGTCACGGCGCCGTCCTCGCGCTGGATCGCGATCGCCACCGGGAACTCGGGGCGCTGCCCGGCGTCCAGCTCGGCGACGACCTCGGCGGCCGGGCGGCCGAGGGTCGCGGTGGCGGTCACCGGTCCCATGGCGAGCTTCTTGTACGCGATGTCGGCGCTGACGGCGAGGGGCACGGCCCGCGAGAGCTGATCCCCGAACGCGGCGAGCACGATCGCACCGCTCGCCGACTCCCCCAGCGTGAACATGGCTCCGGCGTGCGGCCCGCCGACGTGGTTGTGGTACTCGGCCTGGTCGGGCAGGGCGACCACGGCCTTCTCGGGCGTGGTCTCGCGGAACTCGAGGTTCAGGGTCCGGGCCATCGGCACGGTGGCGGCGAGCATCTCGCCTATCGACATCTGGTCAGCGCTCATGACCGCGATGTTACCCACGGGTAGCGTTCTTTGGCCAGGAGTCTCCTGGACATGGATCACCGTCGCCTATCGTTGCTGCGCATGTGGCCAGGAGAGCAGCAGCCCGGGGGCGGGCCCAGTCAGCAGCCGAATCCGTATCACCAGCCGGGATACCAGCAGCCGGCGCCTTGGAACGCGCCCACGGTTGCCGGAGCCACACCGCCGGCTCCGCAGGGCGACGGCGGAGGCAACGGCGGGGGCGACGGCGGGGGCACCGGCAACAAGACCAAGGTCATCGCCATCGTCGCCGCGGCCGCGGTCGTGGTGGCCGCCGGTGTGACGGGCTTCCTGGTCCTGGGCGGCGACAAGGACGACACCGCGAAGCCGGACCCCTCGAAGTCCACGTCCGCGGCGCCGGATCCGGCCGGGTCCGGCGAGGCCGGTGCGCGCGGCAACGGCGGCAATCCGAAGCCGACCGTCCCTGGCTGGCAGACGGTGGTGAACCCCAAGCGCGGCATCGCCTTCGACGTGCCCGCCGGATGGAGCCTGAAGTCAACGGACTGGGTCGGCTGGGTCTCGGAGGCCGACGACATCGACGACAAGCCCATCGTCGCCATCGCCGCACCGGCGTACCTCAAGGAGAAGTGGTGCGGGGCCGACGAGGACAAGGACGGCGAGAAGGACTACTCGCCCCTCGCTGCCACGGGCACCAAGGGCAACAACGGGGCCAAGAGCACCGACGAGGCGGCGAGCAAGGACGCGCGCCTGTGGGTGTACGGCGCCTTCACCCAGCCCGACAAGAAGAAGGTGCGGACCGGGGCCGCCGAGCCCTACACCACGAAGTCGGGCCTCAAGGGCAGTCTGGTGAACGCCTCGTCCACCGGTGTGGTCAAGGAGGGCAAGTGCGACACGGACGGCAAGGCCACGGTGTTCGCGTTCAAGGACTCCGAGGGAGCGTTCGCCTCGTGGTCCTTCCACGGCGCGACCGGAGTCAGTGACGAAGTCCCGGACACGACGGTCAAGAAGATCCTCAGTACGGTGCGGGAGATCGAGGCGCGGCCGACGTCCTGAGCGACCGGGGTCTTCGACCGCCCGCCGGCCGGAGTTGCCGTGACGTGTCCCCTCCAACACCCCGTATCGTTTCCCGCCATGTGGCCAGGACAGCAGCCGCCCGGGGGCGAGCAGAACCCGCAGGACCAGAATCCCAATCCGTACCAGCAGCCGGGGTACCAGCAGCCGAACCCGTACCAGCAGCCCGGGTATCAGCAGCCCAATCCCTATCAGCAGCAGGGGCCGGGGCAGCCGGGCCAGCCGCAGGGGCAGTGGAGCGCGCCGACCGCGCCGATGGGCGTGCCCCAGCAGCCCGGCGGGGGCGGTGGCAACGGCAACGGCAGCAAGAACAAGCTCGTCGCCATCGTCGCGGCGACGGCGGTCGTGGTGGCCGCCGGTGTCACCGGATTCCTGGTGCTCGGCGGCGACAAGGACGACGAGGCGGATGCCAAGCCTTCCGAGTCCCCCGCCAAGTCGGCTTCGAAGAAGCCGGGTTCGGACCCCGCGAAGGACGGCGGCTCGGAGCGCGGCACGGACAACGGCCCGAAGCCGGTGGTCAAGGGCTGGCAGGTCGTGGTGAACCCCAAGTGGGGCACCGCCTTCGACGTCCCGGCCGACTGGGAGGTGCAGACGGCCGACACCTTCATCGGGTTCGAGGACAAGAAGAAGGGTGACGGCTCCCCCCTCATCGGCATGTCGGCACCGGCGATCTACAAGTCGAAGTGGTGCTCCGACGACGACGACAAGGACGGCGGCAAGGACGACACCTCCCTCGGCGCCGTCGGCACCAAGGGCGCGAACGGCGCGAAGAGCACCGGCGAAGTCGCGGTCAACCAGGTGCCGTGGTGGGTCTTCGGCGGGTACACGCAGCCGGACAGGAAGAGCCTGACCTTCACCAAGAAGGCGGAGCCGTTCACCACGAAGACCGGCATCAAGGGCAGCATCGCGCGCGCTCACTCGACGAACACGCCGCAGAACGGCAAGTGCGACTCGGACGGCAAGGCGATCACCTTCGGCTTCAAGAATTCCGACGGTGAGTACGTCGCCTGGAGCCTCTACGGCGCGAAGGGCGTCAAGGAGGAGATCCCCGAGGCCACCGTCATGAAGATCCTCAATACGGTCCGTCTGCACGGGGACCCCACGGAGTCCTGAAGCGCTTCGTACGCCGGTGGGGCTTGTGACCCGATGTGCCGCTTCCCGCGCGGGGGCAGCGATGACATCAGGCCACAGGCCCCTCTATGGTTACTGCTCATGTGGCCAGGACAGCAGCCGCCCGGGGGCGAGCAGAACCCGCAGGACCAGAATCCCAATCCGTACCAGCAGCCGGGGTACCAGCAGCCGAACCCGTACCAGCAGCCCGGGTATCAGCAGCAGGGATACCAGCAACAGCCGAACTCGGGTGCCTTCTCGCAGCCGGAGCAGGCGCAGTGGGCCGCACCCACCCCGCCGCCGATGCCGCCCCAGCAGGGCGGCCAGGGCGGGGACGGGAACAAGACGAAGATCACCGCGATCGTCGCGGCGCTCGCCGTCCTGGTGGCCGCCGGTGTCACGGGCTTCCTCGTGCTCGGCGGCGACAAGGACGACGAGGCGAACGAGAAGCCGGGCAAGTCTCCGGCCAAGTCCGCCTCGCCGAAGCCGAGCGCCGACGAGAGCGACGACGGCGGCTCCGAGCGCGGCACGGACAAGGGCCCGAAGGCGACGATCAAGGGCTGGCAGGTCGTCGTGAACCCCAAGTGGGGCACCGCCTTCGACGTCCCGGCGGACTGGGAAGTCGGCACCCCGGACACCTTCATCGGCTTCGAGGACAGCGAGAAGGGTGACGGCAGCGTGCTCATCGGCATGTCCGCGCCCGCGCACTACAAGTCGAAGTGGTGCTCCTCGGACGACGACAAGGACGGCGACAAGGACGACGTCGCCCTCAGCGCCGTCGGCACCAAGGGCCAGAACGGCGCCAAGAACACCAAGGACGTCGCGCGCAACGACTCGGCGTGGTGGGTCTTCGGCGGCTACACGGGCCAGAAGAAGGCCGACAAGAAGCGGATCAAGATCGGCAAGGTGGAGTCGTACACCACCGCGTCGGGCGTCAAGGGCAGCGTCGCGACCTCCTCGACCTCCGGCGTCGTCAAGGAGGACAAGTGCGATTCGGACGGCAAGGCCACGACGTTCTCGTTCAAGAACGCCGACGGTGAGTATGTCGCCTGGTCGCTCTACGGCGCCAAGGGCGTGAAGGACGAGATCCCCGACGCCACGGTGAAGAAGATCCTCAGCACGGTACGGCTGCACGGCGACCCCGAGGGGTCCTGAGCCGCTGACGGGGTCCCGCCCCGCGGAGAATCGGTTTGGCAAGTCGGCGTCACGGCGGGGATAGTCCCCTGGTGAACACTCCCGCCGCCGTGCGCCGTCCCTCCTGGGCCGGGCGCAACTACAGCCTGCTGACCGCCGCCGCGGTCGTGACCAACCTGGGCAGCGCCGGCGCCCTGATCGCGGCGGCGTTCGCCGTGCTCGACGCCGGCGGCGACGGCGGGGACGTCGGTCTGGTGGCGGCGGCGCGCACGCTGCCGCTCGTGCTGTTCCTGCTCATCGGCGGCGCCGTGGCCGACCGGCTGCCGCGCCACCACGTGATGGTCGCGGCCAACGCGCTCAACTGCCTCTCGCAGGCGGTCTTCGCCGTACTCGTCATCTCCGGCACGCCCCCGCTGTGGTCGATGATGCTGCTCACCGCGCTCGGCGGCACCGGCCAGGCGTTCTTCGGCCCGGCCGCCGAGGGCATGCTGCTTTCGTCCGTCAGCGGCGAACAGGCGGGGCGCGCGTTCGCGCTGTACCGCATGGCGATGCAGGGCGCGGGGCTCGGCGGCGCGGCGCTCGGCGGTCTGCTGGTCGCCGCGATCGGCCCCGGCTGGGTGCTCGCCGTGGACGCGGTGGCGTTCGCGGTGGCCGGAGCCCTGCGGTCGTTCCTGGACGTAAGTCACATACCGGCTCGAAAGCCCGGCGGCGGGCTGCTCTCCGATCTGCGGGACGGCTGGCGCGAGTTCATCGGGCGGCCGTGGCTGTGGGCGATCGTCGCGCAGTTCTCAGTGGTGGTGGCGGTGGTCGGCGCGGCCGAAGCCGTCTTCGGGCCACTGGTCGCGCAGGACGAGCTGGGGGGCGCGGGACCCTGGGGCCTGGCGCTCGGCGCTTTCGGCGCGGGCACGGTCGGCGGCGCGTTCCTGATGATGCGGTGGAAGCCGCGGCGCCTGCTGCTCGCGGGGACCCTGTGCGTCTTCCCGCTCGCCGCTCCTTCGGCGGCGCTCGCGGTGCCGTTGCCGGTGGCGGGGCTCGCGGCGGTGATGTTCGTCAGCGGCGTCGCGATCGAGGTGTTCGGCGTCTCCTGGATGACGGCCATGCACCAGGAGATCCCCGAGAAGAAGCTGTCGCGGGTCGCCGCGTACGACTGGTTCGGCTCGATCGCGATGGTCCCGCTCGCCACGGCGCTCGCGGGCCCCGCGGAGACCGCCTTCGGGCGTTCGGCCTCGCTGTGGGGCTGCGCGGCCCTGGTGATCGTGGTGACGGCGCTCGTGCTGCTCGTCCCCGACGTGCGCAATCTGACCCGGCGCACGGCGTCGAAGGAGGTCGCCAAGGACGTCGCCATGGCGGGCGCTTCCCTGGTCGAACCTTCGACTCTCCCGGTCGGGCCCCCGACTCTCCCGGTCGCGCCCTCGGCTCCCCCGGTCGCACCCTCGGCTTCAGCCGATGCCGAAGGCTCCGCCCGGCGGCTCGGGTGACGCGACCGCGTCCTCGTCCCGCACCGGCCGCGCGTCGCCGATGAACAGGCGCAGCGCCACCCCGTGCTCGACGCGCGCCGGGAAGACGTCGGCCGCCGCCCGCCGGGCAAGGGCCTCGACCTCGATCGCCTCGTGCGAGGCGACGAGCACCGCGTTGCCGAAGCGCCGCCCCCGCAGCACGGTCGGTTCGGCGATCAGCGCGACCTGTCCGAACACCTCCGCGAAGGTGGCGAGCTGCGAGCGCAGGAAGCCGAACGGGGCCCCGTCGGCGAGGTTCGCGGCGTAGACGCCGCCCGCGCGAAGGACCCGGTCCGCCGCGCGCGCGTAGGCCACCGACGTCAGATGGGCGGGCACCCGCGAGCCGCCGAACACATCGGCGACCAGGACGTCGGTGCTGTCGGGTGCCGCCGCTTCGAGCCACTGCCGGGCGTCCGCGCCGTGCACGGTGATCCCGGAGTCCGCGGGCAACGGCAGCCGCTCGGTGA
Source organism: Streptomyces sp. NPDC055189 (assembly GCF_053606765.1). Taxonomy (NCBI): domain Bacteria; kingdom Bacillati; phylum Actinomycetota; class Actinomycetes; order Kitasatosporales; family Streptomycetaceae; genus Streptomyces; species Streptomyces sp. NPDC055189. The sequence goes on along the minus strand of NZ_JBSGSG010000011.1, from coordinate 51,523 downwards.
CCAGTTCGAGGAGTCCGCGGTCCGCCTCCACCACGTCCTGCCGCGAGCCGGGCCGGGTCGCGGCGACGTAGCGGGGCAGGGTGAGCGCGCCGCCGCCGAGGTGGGTCACGTCCAGCGGCCGGTCGGGATCGCCGGTGGTGTCGAGGACGTGGGCGAGCCGCTGCGCGTACTCGAACTCCAGGTGCGTGGGCGCGTCCAGATCGACGTACGACTGCGGGGCACCGTCGACCGTGAGCAGCCAGGCGCGGGGCCGGTCCACGTCCGGCATCAGCTTGGCGGTGCCGTGATCCACGTCCTTGATGACCGCCATGGCCTCGTCCGCGCGTTCTTCCTCAGTCACCGCTCCATTGTGCCCGCGCCGACGGTGCGCCCGCCCTCGCGGATCGCGAAGCCGAGGCCCGTCTCCAGAGGCATGTCGCGGCCGAGCTCGACCGTCATGGTGACGGTGTCGCCGGGCCGGGCCACGGCGGCGTCGCCGAGGTCGACGTCGCCGACGACGTCCGCCGTGCGGAGGTAGAACTGCGGCCGGTAGCCGGTCGCGATCGGCGTCGACCGTCCGCCCTCCTTGGTCGAAAGGACGTACACCTGAGCGGTGAAGCGGCGACTGGGACTGACGCTCCCCGGCTCCGCGACGACGTGCCCGCGTCGTACGGCGTCGCGTGGCACTCCGCGCAGCAGCAGCGCCACGTTGTCGCCGGCCTGCGCCGACTCCATGGGCTTGCCGAAGGTCTCCAGGCCCGTGACGACCGTCTCCGTCTCAGCCCCGAGCACCTCCACCCGGTCGCCGACCCGCACCGTGCCGCGCTCGACGGCTCCGGTGACGACGGTTCCGCGCCCGGTGATGGTGAGCACGTTCTCCACCGGGAGCAGAAAGGGCGCGTCGACATACCGCTCCGGCATGGGCACATAGGTGTCCACCGCGTCGAGCAGCGCCTCGATGGCGGCGGCCCACCGCGGGTCGCCCTCCAGCGCCTTGAGACCCGAGACCCGTACGACGGGGACGGAGTCTCCCCCGTAGCCGTGCGAGGAGAGCAGTTCGCGCACCTCCAGCTCCACGAGGTCGGTGAGCTCCTCGTCACCCGCGTCGGCCTTGTTGAGGGCGACGACGATGTGGTCGACGCCGACCTGCCGGGCGAGCAGGACGTGTTCGGCGGTCTGCGGCATGATCCCGTCGAGCGCGGAGACGACGAGGATCGCCCCGTCGAGCTGCGCGGCGCCGGTGACCATGTTCTTGACGTAGTCGGCGTGGCCCGGCATGTCCACGTGGGCGTAGTGCCGGGTGTCGGTCTCGTACTCGACGTGCGCGATGTTGATGGTGATGCCGCGCTGGGCCTCCTCGGGGGCGCGGTCGATGCGGTCGAAGGGCACGAACGTGCCGGTGCCGCGCTCGCTGAGGACCTTGGTGATGGCGGCGGTCAGGGTGGTCTTGCCGTGGTCGACGTGGCCCATCGTGCCGATGTTGAGGTGCGGCTTGGTGCGGACGTATGCCGTCTTGGACATGGCGGTTCCTTCTCCGGAACTCGAAGCTGAAGTCCCGCGCGCACGTCATCGCGTGCGCGCTCGGGACGGGGACCCCGGGGCCGAACCGACCCTCCCCCTATGGGGTCCGCCGGAGTGTCCGGGGAGGGTCAGCGTCGGGCGCCGTCGACGGGGAATGCGGCGCAGAGGAAGACGGCAGCCTTCGCAGCGCCCGCGACTGCGGGCGTGGCTGCGTGGAAGGCGTACCGGAACATGTCGCAGATCATTGCCGACGGGTGGGGGTACGTCGAATGGTTTTCGCCGGGCGCCGAGCGGCAGTGGCCGGTGAAGACCACTGTGCCCAGCGGTATTTCAGAGGTTCTTCAGGGCCTCGCGCACCGAGAGGGGCGAAAGGCGCCCGCGCTCCCGCTCGACGAAGTCGCGTACGGCGTCGGGATCGGTCTTGGCGTACTCGCGCAGGCACCAACCGATGGCCTTGCGGATGAAGAAGTCGGGGTGGCCCGACTGGCGCAGGCAGTAGGCGAAGAGGCGCTCGGTGTCGGTGGCGTCCTTGTACCGGAGCTGGTGCAGGAGGGCGGTGCGGGCCACCCACAGGTCCTCGTCCCCGATCCAGGCGTCCATCTCGGCCGTGAGCTTCGGATCTGCGGTGACCAGACCGCCCACGACGTGCGCGGCGAGCGCGTCGACCGTGTCCCACCACGGGACCGTCGTGACGAGGTGACGGGCCACCGGCAGGAAGCCGGACGAGCACTGCTTCACGTGCCGTCGCAGATAATCGACGGCGAAATAGGCGTACTCGCGCTCCGGCAGCCGCCAGCAGCGCAGCGCGATCGCCGTGCAGTCCGCCTCGTCCGGGCGCGGTGTGCCGTCGAGCACGTCGCGGGACAACTGGCGGCGCAGCGGCGAGGGCAGGCCCAGGAAGGGAGCGATGTTCTTCATGTACGCCCTGGCCTGCGCGGCACGCTCCGGATCGGCCGCCCGCGGGTAGATCGTCGTGAGCCGTTCCAGGACGGTGTCCGCCAAGTAGCTGCGCGGGACTGTGACGCTCATGAGACGCACCATACGGCGATCACACACATTTGTCGGTTAGTCTCCCCGGATGCTCGACACCGCCGCCGCCCGTCCGCAGGGCTTCGCCGTGCGCTGCACCAGGGCGCTTCTCTCGCCCTGGTCGAGGCTGTCTCTGCTGCTCGTACTGCTCGCGGCCGCCGGAACATGCGTGCTGCTCTTCGAGCCACAGCGGCTGCTGTCCGACGGAGGGCTCCGCCAACTCGGCGGCGCCGCCGCCGTGACGGTGTTCGCCGTCGCGTACGGCCTGTGCACCACGGCGTTCGTGCCGCGTCCGCTGCTCAATCTGGCGGCGGGCGCCCTGTTCGGGTCGCAGGCGGGGCTCGCCGCGGCGCTCGCGGGCACGGTTCTCGGCGCCGGGATCGCCTTCGGGCTCGGGCGGATGCTGGGGCAGGACGCCCTGCGCCCGCTGCTCCGCGGTCGCTGGCTCCAGGCGGCCGACGGTCAGCTGAGCAGGCACGGCTTCCGGTCGATGCTGGCGGCGCGGCTGTTTCCGGGGGTGCCGTTCGCGGCCGCCAACTACTGCGCGGCCGTCTCCCGCATGGGATGGCTGCCGTTCCTGCTCGCCACCGGCCTGGGGTCGATCCCGAACACCGCCGCGTACGTCATCGCGGGCGCCCGCGCCTCGACGCCAACCTCCCCCGCCTTCCTCGTCGCCATGGGCTTCATCGCGGTGACGGGCCTCGCGGGCGCGGTGGTCGCCTGGTGCAAGCGCCACCACATGCGGGGCCGCTGAACCGTCCGCCGCTCGCGGGCGGCGGCCCTGCGGCGATCTCGTAACTTTGTGGCGCTACGCTGCCCCACGGCAGGGGAGTGATCACCCCTCGCGCATATCTTCCGTGCTCCCATCACATGACCGCACCCGCAGCCCATGATCCGTACTTGGACGGCGCAGTTTCCATGTCTTGGCTTGAATCCTTCATCCTCGGGCTCGTCCAGGGACTGACCGAGTTCCTTCCGATCTCGTCCAGCGCGCATCTTCGGCTGACCGCGGCATTCGCGGGCTGGCACGATCCGGGGGCCGCCTTCACCGCGATCACCCAGATCGGCACCGAGGCCGCCGTGCTGATCTACTTCCGCAAGGACATCGCGCGGATCATCTCCGCCTGGTTCGGCTCCCTCTTCGGCAAGGTGCCACGCTCCGACCACGACGCGCAGATGGGCTGGCTGGTAATCGTCGGCTCGATCCCGATCGGCGTGCTCGGCGTCACCTTCAAGGACCAGATCGAGGGCCCGTTCCGCGATCTGCGGCTCATCGCCACGACGCTGATCGTGATGGGCATCGTGCTCGGCATCGCCGACCGCCTCGCGGCCCGCGACGAGACCGGCGGCAAACACCGCGCCATCAAGGAGCGCAAGAGCCTGAAGGAACTGGGCGTCCGGGACGGTCTGATCTTCGGTTTCTGCCAGGCGATGGCCCTGATCCCCGGCGTCTCCCGCTCGGGCGCCACGATCAGCGGCGGCCTGCTCATGGGCTACACCCGCGAGGCCGCGGCGCGTTACTCGTTCCTGCTCGCGATCCCGGCCGTCCTCGCGTCGGGCGTCTTCGAGCTCAAGGACGCGGGCGAGGGGCATGTGTCCTGGGGACCGACGATCTTCGCGACGATCATCGCCTTCATCGTGGGTTACGCGGTCATCGCGTGGTTCATGAAGTTCATCACCACCAAGAGCTTCATGCCGTTCGTGTACTACCGGATTCTGCTCGGCATCGTGCTGTTCGCGCTGGTCGGAGCGGGTGCGCTCAGCCCGCACGCGGGAGAGTCGGCGGGCTGATGCCCGGCCGCGGCCGTCCCTTGTGACCAAAGGCATGCCGAAAGACCCTCTTCAGGGGGTTTGGCCCGGCCTATGTTGATGGGATGTCGCCCCTCGCCCGCATCAGCGCCTCGTACGCGCCGCGATTCGCCGAGTTCGCCTTCGAACCGGGATTCACGGCTGCCGTGGACCAGCACGTCGCCGAGGTGCGGGAGCGTCTTGAGATGTGCGGCGCCGGGCTCGTGCCGCCGGCTCCGGACCCCGAGCTCCTCGCGGACTACGCCCTGGGGTTCCTCGACGGTCTGTCCGAGAACGGATGGCGCGAGCCGGTCGGCCACGACTACGCGGTGTGCCGCCTCACCGCCATCTCCTGGCTGGTGAGGCGGCACGACCTGGTGCCGGAGACTTCCGGGTCCTGAGACCCGGACCGGTCACATGTCGTCGCGCAGGCCGCCGCGCATGTCGTTGCCCGGGTCGTCGTCGCGCATGTGACTGCCGGTGCCGCCCATCGCGCCGCGCGTGCGCTCCTGCACGGGCTGGTTGGTCATCGCGTCCGCACGACCGGCCTGGTAGGCGCCGACGCTGCCACGGGCCTTGGCCGTCTCCTGCTCCGCCGTGTCCAGCCAGCGCTCCCAGCGCTGCCGCATCGGGCCGATCAGACCGCCGCCCACACCGACGATGAGGATGCCCGCACCGGCCGCGAGGGCCGCGTACAGGACGGGCTGGGTGACCGTCGTGGCGATGCCCGCCTGACCGAGGGCCGCGATCACGCCGAGCGCGACGATGAAGGTCCAGGCGATCGTGCCGATGGTCTTGCCGTACGACATCGAGGACAGGGCACTGGTGACGATGTCGCGTACGACGTTGGCCACCGCCATGGCGACGACCAGCAGGACGATGGCGACGATGCCGCGCGGGATCCAGCCCACGATGCTGTTGAGCATGCTGGAGACCGGGTTGCTGCCGAACACACCGAAGCCGAGCTGCAGGGTGATCAGGAGCAGGGCGTAGTACACGACCTTGCAGACGATCCCGGTCATGTCGTACTTGGAGTTCGCGAGCATCCGGGAGGCGCCCGACCGCTCGGCGAGCTTCTCGGAGCCGACCTTGCGCAGGACCCGGTCGAGGACCTTGGCGATCATCTTCGACACGAACCAGCCGATGGCCAGGACGACCAGGAAGCCGATGAGTTTCGGCACGAACGTAGCGACCTTCGACCAGGCGTCGTTGAGGCCTTGGGTGAAGTCCACGGAGAGACTTATGTACTGCTGGGACATGAGTGGTCCTCCACTCGATGGGCCCCGGGCGCCAGTACGGCGTCAGGGCGACGAATCCCCCACGGCGCGCGGCTTCCGGCGCGTCCCTTCACCCTGGATATCAGGCGCCACGTCCCGGTACGGCGCGGTGATGGGCCGGACGGGTGACGGGCGGATGGCGAGCCGATGCGGCGGCCGACGCTGTGCGAATGCTCACTTGGAGGATCGACCCGGTAGCTGACAGTTCCGATTGTCGTAGCCATCCCCTAGGCTTGACCGCATGCCCTTAAACCCTCATCCCCCTGGTTCCGCGCGGTCTGCCGCGGAATTGAACGAGCGGATCCGCGGCCTGTGGATGCGCACGGGCGGCCGCCTCACGACCGAACAGCGCCGTGAGTACGAACAGCTGGTGACGGAGTGGGCGGCCGCCGTGCGCCAAGAGGTCGTCAAGGCGGCCTAGCCGACGCCCCGGCGTCCCGGGAGGGGGCGCCACCTCTGCCCCGCTGGCTGCCGGGTCAGCTCTTGCCCTGGTGCGCCTTCTTCGCGAGACGGCGCTTCTGGCGGCCCGTCAGTTCGCTGCGATTGCCCTGGCGCTTGTACGCCGCGATGCGCTGCTCGTTCTTCACCGGGCCTCCAGCTCGGGATGATCCCGCTCCTGCGAACGGTCCGACATCCGGTCAACTTCCCTGCATCGTAAGGCAGTTCACCGGAATGCGACCCGAGCCGGGCGCAACTTGTGCGCCGCGTTCCCGCATCCTTTGCGGCACGTTCCTGCACGCCTCTTGGCTCGGCACCCCCGGTGCCCAACACTGACCCGATGACGCAGCGCGTGGAACTCGCCGCAGTGATGGACCGGTTGGCCATCGACTCCCTCATCACCGAGTACGCAGTAACCGTCGACGACGGCGACTGGGACGCCTACCAGCGGCTCTTCACCCCGGACGGCCGCGCCGACTACAGCTCGGCGGGCGGCATCGACGCGAGCGCCGCCGAGGTGGCCGGATGGCTGGCCGGGACGATGGAGCTCTTCCCGATGCGCCAGCATCTGATCGTCAACAGGAGGCTGCGGTTCGGGACGCTCGACCAGGACCTCGGCGACGTCGCACAGGTGCAGGCCGACTACGTGAACCCGATGCGCTTCGCGACGGCGGCACGTAAGGATGGCGCGGAATCAGCGGCTCCGGACTTCATCTGCGGCGGCCGCTACGCCTTCACGGCGCTGCGTACGGATCAGGGCTGGCGGCTGCGTCAGGTGACCGTGCAGGAGAAGTGGCGCCAGATAGAGGAACGCTCCCCGAGCCGCACTCCTAACTGAGAGAAGGCACCGCAGTAGCACTGTCCTAGATCGTCCGGGGCGCGCACACTGAACGAACGACCGGGCGTCGGGACCGAGGGAGGCGCTGCATGGATCGACCCAGCGACGACCGGGGGCGGCGACGGCCACCCCTTGCGGCCGCCTCGGCGAAGGCGAGGGGCCTGCCCGCTTCGCCTCGCTGGCGCGCCGTCCTGGCGGTCGCCGCCGGGGCACTGCCCGCCCTCGCCTTTCCCGCCCCGGCGCTGTGGTGGTTCGCCTACGTCGCCCTGGTGCCCTGGATCCTGCTCGCGCGCTCGGCGGACACCGGGCGCAGGGCGGCGCTCGACGGCTGGCTCGGCGGTCTCGGGTTCATGGTGGCGGTGCACCACTGGCTGCTGCCGAGCCTGCATGTGTTCACGCTCCTGATAGCCGCGCTGCTCGGCCTGCTGTGGGCTCCGTGGGGCTGGCTGGTGCGGCGCCTCCTGGGCGGGGCCGCCTCGCCCGGACGGAGCGCGGCCGCACTGGTCGTCCTGCCCTCCGGCTGGCTGATGGTCGAACTGGTCAGGTCCTGGGAGGGGTTGGGCGGTCCCTGGGGGCTGCTCGGTTCCAGTCAGTGGCAGGTGGGGCCCGCCTTGCGCCTCGCGTCGATCGGCGGTGTATGGCTGGTCAGCGCCTTGATCGTCATTCTGAACACCGGCATCGCGGTACTCGTCCCGGCCCTTGCCGCCCGCCCGCGGGGAACATCACGCCCGCCCGCCGCACTGGTCGTACCCGCCACCGCCGGTCTCGTGGCCGTGGCCGCCGTGACCGCGTCCGCCTGGGCTTGGGCGCCGCGCCCCGAGCCGGCGGGCCGGACGCGCGTGGCCGTCGTGCAGCCCGGAGTCATCGACGGGGTCGGCGGCGCCGGCAAGCGCCTCGCGCGCGAGGAGGCACTGACCCGCGGCCTGGCCGGGCGGGATCTCGACCTGGTCGTCTGGGGCGAGAGCAGCGTCGGCTACGACCTCGCGGAGCGCCCGGACGTCGCGCGCCGGATAGCGGCGCTGTCCCGCGAGGTCGGCGCCGACATCCTGGTGAACGTGGACGCGCGCCGCTCCGACAAGGCGGGCATATTCAAGAGCTCCGTCCTCGTGGGTCCCGACGGCCCGACCGGCGACCGCTACGACAAGATGCGGCTCGTCCCCTTCGGCGAGTACGTCCCCGCCCGCTCGCTCCTCGGCTGGGCGACGTCCGTGGGCAAGGCGGCGGGCGAGGACCGCAGGCGCGGCGAGCGTCCGGTCGTCATGGATGTCGGGCACGGCCTGAAGGTCGGGCCGCTGGTGTGCTTCGAATCGGCGTTCCCCGACATGAGCCGCCATCTGACGCGCGAGGGGGCCCAGTTGCTGCTCGCGCAGTCGTCCACCTCGACGTTCCAGTCCAGTTGGGCGCCCGAGCAGCACGCCTCGCTCGCGGCGGTGCGGGCCGCCGAGACCGGCCGCCCCATGGTGCACGCCACGCTCACCGGCGTCTCCGCGGTCTACGACGCGGACGGCGAGCGGGTCGGGCAGCCGCTCGGCACCTCGGCGAACACGACGGCGACGTACGACATTCCGCTGGCCGAGGGCGTCACTCCGTACGTCAGGCTGGGCGACTGGCCCGTGCACGCGGCCCTCGCCGTGCTCGCGGTGCTGTGCGCGGCAGAAGGCGTGCGCGCCCTGCGGGGACCCGCGAGGGGCCGGTTCAGGCGTCCTGCTCCAGAGCCGCACGAACCACGTGCTCGCACAGCTCATGGGTCGCCAGTGCGTCCCGGGCGCTGAGCACCTTGCCCGCGCGCACGGCGTCGAGGAAGGCGAGCACCACCTGCTCGATGCCGCGCTGCCTGGCCACCGGCACCCAGTCGCCGCGCCGGCGCACGCTGGGCTGGCCCTTGTGGTCGATGACCTCGGCGAGATTGAGCACCTGCCGCTTGGTCTCCTGACCGGAGACCTCCAGGATCTCCTCGGTGGAACCGCTCATCCGGTTCATCGTGCCGAGCGCGGTGAACCCGTCACCGGCGAGCTGCAGCACGACGTGCTCCATGAGCCCGTCCTGGATGCGGGCGCGCACGCCGACGTGCTCGATCGGTCCCGGTGCCAGGAAGCGCAGGGTGTCCACGACGTGGATGAAGTCGTCCAGGACGAGCGTGCGCACGTCCTCGGGCAGGCCGACGCGGTTCTTCTGCATCAGGATCAGCTCGCGCGGGTGGTCCACGCACTGCGCGTAGCCGGGTGCGAAACGGCGGTTGAAGCCGACGGCCAGGCTCGTCGCGCGCTCCTCGGCGAGGCGTACGAGCCGCTCGGAGTCGGCGAGTTCGTACGCCAGGGGCTTGTCGACATACGTGGCCACGCCTGCTTCGAGCAGCCGCGTCACGATCTCGGGGTGGGCGGCGGTCGATGCGTGCACGAAGGCGGCGTCGATCCCCCGGGCGAGGAGCGCCTCCAGGTCGGTGTGGCAGCGCTCTTCGGGGATGTGGTGGACGCCCGCGACGCGGGCGAGGGTCGCGGGCGTGCGCGTCTGCAGGTGCAGCTCGACCCCCGGCAGGGTGGTGAGCACGGGCAGATACGCCTTCTGTGCGATGTCACCGAGTCCGATAACGCCGACCTTCACCGCTGTCTCCTGTGTTCTATCGCTGTGCGAGTTCTGTTCCCGCAGCATACGGCTGCTGCGGCGGGCGCCAGTCGGCGATCGAGGCGAAGCTCCGCAGGATCAGGTTCGGGCCGAGGCGCGATGCCGCCGCGATGACTTCGTTGCGTACGGCGATGAGGGGGGCGTTCGTCAGGTGGTTCATGCGGGCGGCGCGCGCCGCCTGCCGGACGATCGCCGTCGTACGCGGCACCCGCGCCGCGCTGTAGCCGGCGAGCCCCGCTGCCAGGTCGCCTGCCGGTTCGACGTGATGGGCCAGGACGACGGCGTCCTCGATGGCCTGGTTGCCGCCCTGGGCCAGGGTGGGCGCCATGGCGTGCGCGGCGTCGCCGACGAGCGCGACCCGCCCCCGGTGGTAGTGCGTGAGCGGCGTGCTCATGTGGCGCACGTCGTTGCGCAGGATGTCCTCGGGGCGTGCGGCGGCGATGATCCCGGGGATGGGGTCGTGCCAGTCGGCGAAACGGCGCGCCAGCTCGGCCTTCTCCCCGTCGGGGCTGTGGCCGCCCGCGGGGACGGTGGCGGTGGCGTACGCGTAGATCCTGCCGTCCTTGAGCGGATGGGTGCCCCAGACTCCGCCGCGTCCCCAGGTCTCGTGGGGTTCGAAGGGGCGGTCGGGTGCCGGGACGACGAGGCGCCAGGCCGTGAATCCGGCGTACGCCGGCTGCGGGTGCGCAGGGAAAAGAGCCGAGCGCACCGCCGAGTTGATGCCGTCGGCGCCGACCACGAGGTCCGCCTCGATGTCCCCGTCGTCCCCGTTATCGGTACGGACGACTGCCCTGCGGTTCTCCGCTCCCGGATCGGCGAGCTCGGCCCGCACTCCGGTGCGCAGGGCGTCGGCGGGCAGCGCGGAGACGAGCAGGTCGACGAGGTGTGCGCGGTGCAGGAGCACGAGCGAGCCGCCGAACTCCGCCGCGGCGGCCGAGGCGCTCATCCGGACCAGCCAGCGTCCGTTCTGGGCGCGCATCCCGCCGTCTCCCTCCCAGGCCGCGAGGGAGCGGACCCGGTCGCCGAGACCCAGGACGTCCAGCGCACGCTGGGAGTTGGGGGCGAGTCCGATGCCGGAGCCGACGGGCTCCAGGGTGGCGGCCCGCTCCAGGACGGTGACGCGCCAGCCCGAGAGGTGCAGGGCGATGGCGGAGGTGAGTCCTCCGATGCCGCCGCCGATGACGACGGCGCGGGGCCCCCGGCTCCGCGGGCCCTGCTGCGAGTGGTGCTCCTGGTGGGAATGCGACATGACTCCTCCTAGAGCTCGAGCTCGGTCACTACACCTGTAGTAGATGCGATATGCCGACCGTACTACACCTGTAGTGAACGGCGGTAGGGTGGTCCTCATGTCCGTACGCAGACTCAGCGCGGGTCCGCCCCGCAGCGAACTGATCGCCGACGCGGCACTCGCCCTGCTCTCCGAGCGCGGTATGCGGGGGCTGACGCACCGGGCCGTGGACGAGGCCGCGGGGCTCCCGCAGGGCTCGACCTCGAACCACGCGCGCACCCGGCTCGCCCTCCTGGAGACGGCGGTGGCCAGGCTGGCGGAACGCGAGGCCGCGGTGCTGGCCCCCGCCGAGCTGCGAGACCTCACTGCCGCCGACGCGAAAGACCGCGAGCCCGTGATCAACGCGCTGGCCCTGGCCCTGCACCGCTACCTGACCGGGGACCACCGCCTCCTCCTGATCTCCCGCTACGAACTGGCCCTGGAGGCAACCCGCAGGCCGGAGCTGCGCGCCTACTACGACGCGGCGGGAGCCCGGTTCAGGGAGCCGCTGGTGGCCCTGATGCGCACCATGGGCTCACCGGAACCCGAACGGCACGCACTGTCCCTGGTGGCATGGAGCGAGGGCCTCCTGTTCACCTGCGCGGCGGGCACCCACGCGGCACCGGCCCCGGACGAGCAGACGCTACGGACGGGGGTACGGGAGCTGCTGCGGGGGATGCTGGACGAGGCGTAAAGCCACCTGGGCGCTAGGGCAATCGGACGCGGGGCAATCGGGCGGGTGGGCGGGTGGGCGGGAAAAATCCGCCGCGAAGCGGCGGCACAGACAGGATCAGCCCCGCACACTCACCCATGCGGACCAACTTCACTCGGTTCCCTCGCCGAACGCACCCCCCTGGCCCCAGAGTTGCGCGAATGCACCGAACCACGACCACCGCCACGCTCCTGGCCTCCGTGGCGGTCACCGCCCTCTCCGGATCCGCCCTCTCCGGCTGTGTGAGCGTCGACCGGCAACCCGCGCCAGGGCCGTCCGCCGCGAGCGCCCCGCCCCCGGCCCCCCGCCCCGACGGCAGTTCCCGCCCACGTGTCGTGGAAGCCCCCGCCCGCGAGGCGCTGGAGCTCGTCGGACCGCCCCGTGACCCGGCGCCCCGCGCCACCGGCACCGCGCCGACCATCCCCGCCGTGCCGTCCCGCACGGCGAGACCCCCGCAGCGCTCCACCCCGCCCCCGCACCGCCACGGCCACCGGCCCGTGGCCGCCGAACCGCCCGCGCTCCCCACCGCCGCGCCCACGAACGCGGACCTCTGCGCCCTCGGCAAGCAGTACGGCGGCTGGCAGCCCGGCAGCCCGGAGGCCGTCATCTGCCAGAACGCCTACGGACATTGACCGGCCGCACACCCCCGCGCCCCCGCGCACAGCCGCCCCGCCGCACACCCCCGCCTCACTCCACCTCGCTCCCCTCCCCCAACTGCAGCTCCAGGCGCCCGATGGCCGCCCGGATCCCGTCCCCGTACCCGTCGTCGCCCAGCGCCCCGACCACCGCACGCGCCCGCCGGAGGTGGTTGCGGGCCGCCTCGGGGCGCCCCAGCTTGGCGTAGTCCGCGGCGAGGTTGAGGTGCAGGGAGGGGTAGAAGCCGCGGACCGCGATCGAGTCGTGGTGTTCGTGCAGACGCTCGTCCGTGAGCTCGTCCGCCGCCGACAACGCCCGCAGGTCCCACGCCAGTTCGTTCGACGGGTCTTCCTGCGTGTCCGCCATGTAGTGCGCGAGCGTGCAGCGGTGCAGCGGGTCGCCCTCCTCGCCGATCTCCGACCACAGACCGAGGAAGCGGCCCTGCGCCTCCTCGCGGTCGCCCCCGTGGTGCAGCATGACCGCCTGCCCGATCCGGGTCATCATGGCGTCTTCCGCCGCCTGCTCCTGCTGCTCCGCCACCGGGTCCTCCGCACTCGTAAGCCCAACGTGCCCAACGTGCACACCGCTCTCGACGCTAGCCGCACCCACTGACAATCACAGTCAGGCGCGGTCGGCCGCGAGGCGCTCGCGCGTGCCGCTGGGCCAGCCCGGTGACGGTGAGGGCCGGCCCGGTGCCGCCGTGACGGACGACGGCACCGGCGCGATCGGCCGAGCTCAGCCGAGGTCCGGGATGCGCCAGTCGATCGGCTCGTGTCCCTGCGCCGCGACCGCTTCGTCGATCTGCGTGAAGGGGTGCGAGCCGAAGAACTTCTTCGCGGAGAGCGGCGAGGGGTGCGCGCCCTTCACGACCGCGTGCCGCTCCTCGTCGATCAGCGGGAGCTTCTTCTGGGCGTAATTGCCCCACAAGACGAAGACGGCGGGGTCGGGGCGGTCGGCCACGGCGCGGATCACGGCGTCCGTGAACTTCTCCCAGCCCTTGGCCTTGTGGGAATTGGCCTCTCCCGCCCGCACGGTGAGCACCGCGTTCAGGAGCAGGACGCCCTGCTGGGCCCACGGCATCAGATAGCCGTTGTCCGGCACGGGGTGGCCGAGCTCCTCCTTCATCTCCTTGTAGATGTTGCGCAAAGAGGGCGGGGTCTTCACGCCGGGCCGCACGGAGAAGCAGAGGCCGTGCCCCTGTCCCTCTCCGTGATACGGGTCCTGGCCGAGGACGAGCACCTTGACCTGGTCGTACGGCGTCGCGTCGAGCGCGGCGAACACTTCGTCACGCGGAGGGTAGACGGGACCCTTCTCCCGCTCTTCCTCGACGAACTCGGTGAGCTCCTTGAAGTAGGGCTTCTGCAGCTCCTCGCCGAGGACTCCGCGCCAGGACGCGGGCAGCATGGCGATGTCGGTCACGTCAACAACCTCCGGTGTGCGGTCACTTCTCACCACTGAACCTACCGGCGGCCACTGACAATCGGCCCCGCTGCCCGCGGTCTCCCGCCACCAGCTGATCTTGTGCTACCAGCTGGTCTTGCGCTCCAGCTCCCACATCATCATGATCGCCGACGGGTCGAGGGCGCGTTCGCCGCCCGCGATCTCCTCGCTCGCCATGATGTACTGCTTGCCCTGCCACAGCGGCAGCAGCCTGGCGTCGTCGACGAGGACCTTCTGGGCCTGCTCGAAGTCGTCGGCCACCGCGCCGCGGTCGGCCTCGCGGCGTGAGCGCGGCAGAACCTCGTCGGTGATCTCCCGCGACGGGTACGGCGTGTTGAGCACGTTCTTCTCACCGATGAACGGCGCGATGAAGTTCTCCGCGTCGGGGAAGTCGGGGAACCAGCCGCGGCCGAAGACCGGGTACTCGCCCTTCTTGGTGCCCGCGTCGAACTCCGTCCAGGGGCGCCCCTTGAGCGTGATCTTGAAGAGGCCCGAGGCCTCGAGCTGCCGCTTGATCTCCTTGAACTCTCCCTCGGTGGCCGAACCGTATCGGTCGGTCGTGTACCAGAGGGTGAGCGGGACCGGCTGATTGATGCCCGCGCTCTTCAGGATGTCCGCGGCCTTGGAGTCGCTGGGGTCTCCGTAGTCGTCGAAGAAGCCGGTGCCGTGCCCGGTGAGTCCCTGGGGGACCATCGAGTACAGCGGCTCGACCGTGTCCTGGTAGATCTTGTGGGCGATGGCCGGGCGATCGATGACCTGGGCGAATGCCTGCCGGACCGGCTTCTTCCTGGCCCAGGGGTCATCGGGGTTGAACACCAGGTAGCGGATCTCGGTGCCGGAGCCCTCGACGAGCTGGATGCCCTCGCGCGCGTTCTTGTTGGCCTGCATGTCGACGACGTCCTGGGAGGCGAGCCCGCGGAAGGTGACGTCGATCTGCTTGTCCCGCAGGGCCTCCACCATGGTGGCCGATTTCTTGAAGTAGCGGATCGTGACGGCGTCGTTCTTGCGCTCGGCCGCGCCCTTGTAGTTGGTGTTCTTGACCAGTTCGGCCCGCTCACCGGCCTGGTACGACTTCAACGAGTAGGGCCCCGAGCCCGCGATCGTGGAGCCCTCGCGGAGCTTGTCCGCCGGGTACTCACGGGGATCGACGATCGACATGGCGGGCGTGGAGAGCACGAACGGGAAAGTGGCGTCCGGCTTCTTGAGGCGGAAGGTGACCGTGCGGTCGCCCTTGGTCTCGACCGAGTCGAGCGACCCGAGCAGCCCGGCGGGACCGCCCTTCACGTCGATGCGCCGCATCCGGTCGAAGGTGTACTTGACCGCCTGCGCGTCCATCTCGTGGCCGTCGGAGAACTTGAGGTCCTCCCGCAGCTCACAGGTGAAGACCTGGTTCGACCCGTCGGTGAACTTGCAGGACTCGGCCGCGTCCGGCTCCGGCTCCGCCGCCCCGCTGGGGAAGCTCAGGAGCGTCTGGAAGACGTTTCGGTACAGCTCCCAGGAGCTGTCCCAGGCGGCCGCCGGATCGAGAGTACTGGGAGCACTCATCGTGCCGACGGTGATCTGCTGCTCCTCGTCGGCATCATCCGAAGAGAAGACTCCGCACCCCGCGAGGAGGGAGACGGACACCAGCGCCGCGGCCGGCCGCAGGCCCCGGCGGGGCAGCCCGGCCAGGCCACGAAGACCCGCCGCCGCCACCAGGCGAACTTCACTGAACACGCGCACGCTCCTCGATCGGCCATGCCATGGGTCGGCAGACCCTACCGCAATGCCCCGCCGAGCCAACTTGCGGCGCCGACGGGGCACTTGATGCGGGAGTACGTCCGTTTTCAGGGGCGTACCTGGCGATTGTGCGCCCTTCGTCAGCCGACGCCCGCATTGAGGAAGATGCCGCCATCGACCACGAGTGTCTGGCCCGTGACCCAGTCGGACTGGCTGGACGTGAGGAACGCGGCGGCGCCCCCGATGTCCTCCGGCACGCCGAGCCGCCCCAGGGGGTACGCGGCGGCTGCCTCCTCCTCGCGGCCCTCGTACAGCGCCTTGGCGAACTGGGTCTTGACCACGGCGGGCGCGATGGAGTTGACCCGCACCTTCGGCGCGAACTCGTGCGCGAGCTGCAGGCTGAGGTTGACCATGGCGGCCTTGCTCATCCCGTACGCGCCGATGAACGGCGAGGGAGAGACGCCCGCGACGGAGGCGATGTTCACGATCGCGCCGCCGTTCTCGCTCTGCCAGGCCTTCCACGTCTGCTGGGCGAAGCCGAGCGCCGAGATCACGTTGGTCTCGAACACCTTGCGCGCCACATTGAGGTCGAGCTCGGCCATCGGCCCGAACACCGGGTTCGTACCGGCGTTGTTGATCAAGAAGTCGACCCGCCCGAAGGCCTCCATGGCGCGCTCGACGGCGATCGCCTGGTGGGCCTCGTCATGGGCCTTGCCCGCGACGCCGATGACACGGTCGGAGCCGAGCTTCTCGACGGCCTCCTTGAGCGCGTCCTCGTTGCGCCCCGTGATGCACACCCGGTCACCCCGGGCGACGAGCGCCTCCGCGATGCCGTAGCCGATTCCGCGGCTCGCGCCCGTGACGAGCGCGGCCTTTCCGCTGTCCTGCACAGTCATCTCCGCATCCCTCCGGGACAAGAACTAGTTGAGCGGGCCGCCGGCCACGTACATGACCTGACCCGAGACGAAGCCCGCGGCGTCGCCGGTGAAGAAGGCGATGGCGTTGGCGATGTCCTCGGGGCGGCCGACGCGCTGCACCGGGATCTGCGTGGCGGCAGCGGCCTGGAAGTCCTCGAAGCCCATGCCGACGCGGTCGGCGGTGGACTTGGTCATCTCGGTGACGATGAAGCCGGGGGCCACGGAGTTGGCGGTGACGCCGAACTTGCCGAGCTCCTTGGCCAGCGTCTTGGTGAAGCCCTGCAGGCCCGCCTTGGCCGCCGCGTAGTTGACCTGGCCGCGGTTGCCGAGCGCCGAGGACGAGGAGAGGTTGACGATCCGGCCGAACTTGGCGTCCACCATGTGCTTCTGGATCGCGCGGGACATCAGGAACGCACCGCGCAGGTGCACGTTCATGACCGTGTCCCAGTCGCTCGCGCTCATCTTGAAGAGGAGGTTGTCGCGGAGCACACCGGCGTTGTTCACGAGGATCGTGGGCGCGCCGAGCTCGTCGGCGATCCGGGCGATGGCCGCCTCGACCTGAGCCTCGTCGGACACGTCGCAGCCGACGGCGATCGCCTTGCCACCGGCAGCGGTGATCTGCGTGACGGTGTCCTTGCAGGCGGCCTCGTCGAGGTCGATCACCGCGACGGCGCGGCCTTCGGCGGCCAGACGTACGGCGGTCGCCGCGCCGATGCCTCGCGCTGCTCCGGTCACGACCGCGACGCGCTGCTCAGTGGTGGACATGCTGGTTCTCCTCGCCCTTGGGATGCGGCTCTACGGTACGCCCCGATGGTGAGCGACCGCTTAGTACCTTCAGCTGAACGAGACGCTAGAAGCCCTGGCACCCGGTGTCAACGGCGCACAGGGGGCTGTGATTCTTTACCTCACCAGGAGGTCGAGGAGTCGGTCCACCTCTGCGGCAGGATCCGCCGTGAGGCCCGTGTGCACAGGGCCCGGCTGTACGACGGTCGAGCGCGGCGCGATCAGCCACCGAAAACGCCGCCCCGGATCGTCCCGCTCGGCCTGACCTGCCGCTTCGCCGCCCGCGCAGATCCGCTCGACGGCGCCGAGCGCCGCCCTGATGCCCCCGAGGTCGGCCGCGGGGTCCAGGGCGCGCAGCTTGGCCTCGTCCAGATGCGTACGGGCGGCCACGAAGGACTTGGCCCGGCAGTAGACCACCACCCCCGCGTTGAACTGCTCGCCGCGCTCCACCCGCGGCACGACCCGCACCAGGGCGTACTCGAAGACGTCCCGCTCGATCGGTTGCTCGGTCACTGTCCGGCGCCCTTCCGCTGCGGCTCGGGCAGCTGGATCCGTTCGTGAATGGTCTTGGCACGCGGCAGCAGCGCCGCCACGTAGGCACGGCGCACGGCGTCGGGGCTGTCGAAGCCCGGCTCGTCCACCAGCCACGCGTCGGGCACGTCGGCCGCCGCGGCGGCGAGCATCTCCCCGGTGACGAGCGGGGCGAGCTCGGCGGCGGCCGCGGCGACGTCGGGGCCGAACGGGACGAGGGCGTGGTCGCAGGCGTCGTACGGCTTGGCGGCCGCGGTCTCGGCGGTGCGCCAGTTGTGGTGCCAGATCATGCTGGCGCCGTGGTCGATGAGCCACAGGTCGCCGCCGGCGACGAGCATGTTCGGGTTGCGCCAGGAGCGGTCCACGTTGTTGATGAGCGCGTCGAACCACACGACGCGGCCCGCCTCGGCCGGATCGACGTCGTGCGCGAGCGAGTCGAAACCGAGGGCACCCGAGAGGTACTCCATGCCCAGGTTCAGCCCACCACTGGACTTGAGCAGCTCCTGCACCTGCTGATCGGGCTCGCCGAGGCCGAGCACCGGGTCGAGTTCGATCGCCGTCAGGCCCGGCACCCGGAAGCCTAGGCCGCGCGCGAGCTGCCCGCAGATCACTTCCGCGACGAGCGTCTTGCGGCCCTGTCCGGCCCCGGTGAACTTCATGACGTACGGCGCGTACGTTTCCCGGCCGTCGACGGCCTCGACGAGGCCGGGGAGCGATCCGCCCTCCCGCAAGGGCGTGATGTAGCGGACCGCGGTGACTTCGGTGAGCATTGCCCCAGGTTAATGCCGGTCCGAACGGGGCCCGCGCAAGAAGTGCTTGAGCCTTTGAACACAGCGGCGCGCGGCCTCGTACCACCGGACATGACCATTTCGAAGGAACATCTGCCCGCGCCGTCCCGCCGTTCGGTCGTCGCGGCGGCGGGCGTCGTCAGTCTGGCCGCCGCCCTGGCGGCCTGTGGTGAGAGCGAAGACGGTGGCGGTTACGGCTCCGACCCGGCCGCGGAGGAGAAACCCGAGAAGACCGGGGAGGCCGAGCAGCCCGGGGGCGGCGCCGCCGGGGCCGTGCTCGCCAAGACGTCGGACATCCCGGTGGGCGGCGGCAAGATCTTCAAGGATGCCGGGGTGGTGGTGACGCAGCCGACGGAGGGCGAGTTCAAGGCCTTCTCGAACCGCTGCACCCATAAGCAGTGCCCGGTGACGAGCGTCGAGGGCGGCACCATCAACTGCCCTTGTCACGGCAGCAAGTTCGCCATCGCCGACGGGAGCGTGAAGGCGTCCCCGGCTCCGAAACCGCTGCCCGCCGCCGAGATCACCGTGGACGGCGAATCGATCAGACTGGCCTAGGGCGCTTCCAGCTGCCGAGGATGTCCTCGGTGGTGGCGATGGTGGCCACCAGGGCGAGCGTGTTGCGGATCATCGCGGGTGCATAGTCGGAGGGGACTCCCGCGATGGCGTCCGAGGGCACGACGGCGGTGTAGCCGAGGTTCACGGCGTCGAAGACGGCGTTCGGTATCGCCACGTTCGCCGACACACCGGTCACCAGGAGGGTGCGGCACCCCAGGTTGCGAAGGAGCGGGTCGACGTCCGTGCCCGCGAGGGGCGAGAGCCCGTGCAGCCGCCGTACGACGAAGTCCTCGTCGGCCACCTCGATGGGCGGCGCGATCCGCACCGCCTTGGTGCCGGAGAGCTGCTGCACGGGCAGCCGCCCGGCGGCGCGGAAGAGGCGGGCGTTGCGGTTGGCGCCGCGCCCGTCGGGCCGCCGTTCGGCGACGGCGTGCATGACCTGGACGCCGGCCTGGTGGGCGGCGGAGACGAGCCGCGCGACATTGGCGAGGCAGCCCGACGAGCGTGCCACGTCGGCGAGTTCGGGCAGCGCGCTCTCCGTCCCCACCACACCCTGCTGGCACTCGACGGTCATCAGCACGGTGGTCGCGGGATCGAGGAGTTCCCTGAGCTGTTCGTACGACGGCATGGCTCCCCCTGTCCGGGTCATTCGGGTCATCCGGGTCGTCCGGGGCACCCGGGCCGTCCGAGGCACCCGGCGTGCGGGATGCGCGGAGGTTAGCGGCCATTGCATCAGGGCGGAAGAGACCGCATGCTTTCCTGACGCACGGACCTGATGGTTTGTCAGTTCGGCCTGTGCGCCCATCTTTTCCACATGTCGCGGGAGGACCGATGGCCGTCACACAGCGCCGGGGCCGCAGGATCATGATGTCGCCGGACGAGCTCGACGCGTTCCTCGCCGCGGAGCGCACCTGCCGGGTCGCGACCGTATCCGGTGACGGCGCCCCGCACGTCAGCGCGCTCTGGTTCGCCTGGGACGGCACGTCCCTGTGGCTGTTCTCCATCACCCGCAGCAAGCGCTGGGCGGACCTGCGCAAGGACCAGCGGATCGCCGTGGTGATCGACTCGGGTGTCGAGTACGGGGAGCTGCGGGGCGTGGAGCTGTCCGGACTCGCGGAATTCGTCGCCGAGTCGCCCCGCGTGGGCGAGCCCTTTCCCGAACTCGAAGCCCCTGAGCGCCTTTTCGCCCGGAAGTACTTCGGGATGGACGAGATGCCCTATGACGGGAAGCACGCGTGGATCCGGCTCACGCCCGACGCGATCGCGTCCTGGGACTTCCGAAAACTGGCGGACCTGCAGTCGCGCCCCTGAATCAACAGGCCGCCCTAGAGCCGCAGGCGCGCCCCTGATCGCTAGCGCGTCCCGGCGGCCCCCGCCCCCTGAAGCGCTTGGACCGCCGCCCTGATCGAGGGGCGGCGGTCCGCGTCCGCGCGCCACACCACGTACACATGACGGTGCACCCGGTGCCGCACCGGAACGGTCCTGACCCCGGCGGGCATCGGATCGCGCCCCAACTGGGGCGCCACGCACACGCCGAGGCCCGCGGCCACCAGGGCGAGCTGGGTGTGATGCTCCTCCGCGCGGTGCGCGATCCGCGGCTCGATGCCCTTGGCGCGCAGCGTGAACATCAGCCACTCGTGGCAGAACTCCCCCTCCGCCCAGGTGATCCACTCGTCGTCCGCGAACTCCTCCAGGTCCACTTCGGCGCGGTCGGCGAGGGGGTGCGCCTCAGGCATGGCGACATCGGCGGCGTCGTCCAGGAGGGGTGCCTTCACGAGGCCTTCGGGCATCGGGAGCGGCTTGTTGTACCAGTCGAGGACGACCGCCATGTCGATGTCGCCGCGCACCACGGCCGCCACTCCGAACTGCGGTTCCATCTCCTGGCAGCGGACCCGCAGGCCGGGGTGCCCGGCACGCAGCGCGGCGAGCGTGGCGGGCAGCAGGCCGCGCATCGCCGTGGGGAACGCGGAGATCCGCAGTTCGCCGACGGCCTTGCCGCGCTGCTCCTCCAGGTCGGACTGGGCGAGCTCCACCTGGGAGAGGATGCGCCCGGCGTGCTCGGCGAGCAGCCGTCCTGCGTCGGTGAGGCGCACTCCCCTGCCGTTCTTGGCCAGGAGCTGCTGGCCCACCTCGCGCTCCAGCTTGGTCATCTGCTGGGAGACGGCCGATGTCGTGACGTGCAGCCCCGCGGCCGCGCCGCTGACCGAGCCGTGCCGGGCCAGTGCGTCGAGCGTGCGCAGGCGCTCCAGGTTCAACATGTAAGCAATGCTACGCGATATTGGGCAGTTTAATTCGCTTGTTCTACGAGGTTTCCCTGCCCCAAGGTGACGTACATGAGCGTCACCCCCTCCCCTCAGGACTCCCTCGCCGCCACTGCTCCCGCACCCGCCCTCACCCCCGCCCCCGCCCCCGTCGAGCCGGAAGTCCGGCGCGCCCTCGGTTGGCGTCTGCGCTTCGGCATCCTCTCGCTGATCTGGGGCTTCAGCTTCCTGCTGATCAAGGTGGGCACAGAGGGCTACGCACCGTTCCAGGTCACCCTGGGGCGCCTGGTCTTCGGCACCGCGGTCGTCGCGGCCGTCCTCGTCGCCAAGCGCGAACGGCTGCCGCGCGGCGCACGAACGTGGGCGCATCTCGCGGTCGCGGCACTGTTCCTCAACGCCCTGCCGTTCTCGCTGTTCGCGTACGCGGAGCTGACGATTCCGTCCACGCTCGCGGGCATCTGCAACGCGACCTCGCCCCTGTGGGGCATGGCGCTCTCCCTGGTCGCGCTCTCCGAGGACCGTCCGACGCGGCGCAGGGTCGCGGGGCTCGGCATCGGCTTCATCGGCGTACTGACGGTGCTCGGCGCCTGGCAGGGATTCAACGGCGTGGACTTCGGCGGCACGGCGCTGGCGCTCCTCGCCTCCCTGAGCTACCCGATCGGCTGGATCTACGTACGCCGCACCCTGGCCGGCTCCGGCCACTCCAACCTCTCGCTCACCGGCGCCCAGCTGCTGATGGCGACCGCCGAACTGGCGGTGGTCACCCCGCTGTTCACGTCATTGCCCACACACTTCCCCGTCGTGCCGCTGCTCGCCATCGTGGCACTGGGTGCCGTCGGCACCGGCTTCGCCTTCCTCATCCAGTACGGCCTTGTCTCCGAGGTCGGCCCGACGACGGCCCAGATGGTCACCTACTTCGTCCCGGTCATCGCCACCGCCGCGGGCGTCGCGGTACTGGGCGAGTCCCTGAGCTGGTCGACACCGGTCGGCGCGGTCATCGTCCTGGCGGGCGCTGCCCTCACGCAGTCCCGGCCACGCGACCGGGGGCGGGAGCGCCGGGCTCACTCATAGCGCCGCGCGGGAGCGGGCCCGGTGGCGGAGGCGACGGCGTCCGCCACCGCTTCGATGTCGCCGGCCCCCAGCGTCGACACCGTGATCCGCACCCCTGGCCGGGCGCTCATCCGGAAGCGCGCGCCCGGAGCGACCGCCCACCCCGCGTGCAGCAGCCTGGCGACCGCGCCGGTCTCGTCCGGCACCGGTACCCATACGTTCATGCCGCTGCGCCCGTGGGCGGCGATGCCCCGCCCGGCGAGCGCGGCGATCAGGGCGTCACGCCGCTCGCCGTACGACGCCGCCACCTCGGCCGGGTCGACCGCACCGTCCGTCCACAGACGCACCACGGCGCGCTGCGACAGATGGCTGACCCAGCCGGGGCCCAGCCGCTGGCGCCCCTGGACGCGATCGACGGTGACGGCGTCCCCGGTGAGCAGGGCGAGCCGCAGATCGGGGCCGTACGCCTTGGCCGTGGAGCGGACGAAGGCCCAGCTGCGGGTCACGCCTGCCAGCGGGTGCAGCGGCAGGTCGACGATGGCGTGGCCGTGGTCGTCCTCGACGAGCAGCACGTCCTTGTGCGCGGAGAGCACCTTTCGCAGGGCACGCGCGCGTGGGGCGCTGATCGCGGCGCCGGTCGGGTTCTGGGCGCGGTCGGTGACGATGAGCGCACGGACGCCACCGCTCAGCGCCCTCTCGACGTCGGCCGGCAGCGGCCCGTCGTCGTCGACCCCCACCGGCACCGTACGCAGCCCGAGCACCGGCATCAGACCCAGCAGGGCGCCCCAGCCGGGATCCTCCACCGCCACCGCGTCGCCGGGCTTGAGATGCGCGGCAAGCACCCGCTCGATCGCGTCGAGGGACCCGGAGGTGACGGCGACGGGGCCGTCCGGCACACCGTCCTCGTCGAGGGCCACGCGCGCGTGGCGGGCCATTTCGGGGTCGACCGCCTCCTCCCCGTACAGGACGGGACGCCGGTCGCCTTCCGCGGCAGCCGCCGCGAACACCCCGGCGAGGCGAGGGAGCAGCGCCGTGTCCGGATTGCCGTTCGACACGTCGCGCACGCCGTCCGGCACGTCGAGCCGGATCTGCTCGCGCACGGTCGTCGCGGGCTTGGGGCGCACGCGGCTGCCGCGCCGCCCCGCCGTCTCGATGACTCCGCGCTCCCGCAGCGTGCGATACGCGGCGGCCACCGTATTGGGATTCACCCCGAGCCGCACGGCCAACTCACGCATGGGCGGGAGCAGTTGGCCCGGCTCCAGGCCCCCGTCCCCCACCGCACGCTCCACGCTGGCAGCGATCTCAGCTGCACGCCGGCCTTCGATCCGATACTCTCCTAGCACAAACCAGATTATGCACTAGTGCAATGGAGAAGGCAATGAGCGTCGCATCCGAGTCCGGCATCGAGACCGCCGCCGACACCGCCGCGTACGCGCCGACCGACCTCACCGTCCCCACCCGCGGGCGGGACCGGGCGGCGTACGACCAGGAATTGGTGCATTCGATACTCGACGAGGCCTACGTCTGCCACCTCGGCTTCGTGCGCGACGGCGCTCCCGTCGTCCTGCCGACGCTGTACGGCCGGGTGGGCGAGCGCCTCTACGTGCACGGTTCGACGGGTTCCCGGCCGCTGCGGATGGCGGGCGACGCCCGGCAGCAGCAGGAGGACGACCCGGGCCTCGCGGTCTGCCTGACCGTCACCCACGTCGACGGCCTCGTCCTGGCCAGGTCGGCCTTCCACCACTCGATCAACTACCGCTCCGTGGTGATCCACGGCACGGCCCACCAGGTCACGGACCCCGAGGAGAAGCGCACGGCCCTCGACGCGCTCGTCGACCACGTCGTGCCGGGCCGCTCCGCCGACTCACGTCCCGCGAACGCGAAGGAGCTCGCGGCGACCGCCGTGCTCAGCCTCGACCTCTCCGCGGTCTCCGCCAAGATGCGCACCGGCGGCCCGAACGACGACCCCGAGGACCTCGACCTCCCGCACTGGGCCGGCGTGGTCCCCCTGCGCAAGGGCCACGACCCCCTCATCCCGTCGGCCGACCTGGCCTCCGGCATCGAGACCCCCGACTACCTCATCGAACTGTGATGCTGATCCACCCCTGGACCGACTGAACCGCCGCTGAAGGAGCGCCCCGCCAGGGGCGCGGGGAACTGCGCGATCAGCCCCCCACCGGCGCGCAGCCACACGGCGGCCCGTGGGGCGCGACCACACAGGCCGCGCCCCACAAGCCCCTTCAGACCAGCACCGCCCCACGCCGCGCGGCGGCCGCACCCCGCGTCTCCGCGACGGCGAGGCCCATCACCGCGGCCAGCATCATCAGCGTGCCGAGCACCGTCGAGACGGTGAGCTCCTCATCCAGCAGAACGACCGCGATGACCGCCGCGCTCAACGGCTCAAGGAGCGTGATCACGGAGACGGTCGCGGACCGGATGACCGCGGCCCCCGCGAAGTACAGGGCGTAGGCGACCGCAGTCGGGATCACCACGATGTACACCAGGTAGAGACCCATCCGCGCCGGATCCGCAGCATGCGGAACAAGCCCCTCCACAGCGGCGAGCGGCAGCAGGCAGACGGACACCACGGCGAACGACCAGACCGTCGTGTCGGACGAGTCGGCGCTGCCGTCCCGCCCCCACCACCGCGTGAGCAGCGTCATCGTGGCGTAGGCGGCAGCTGAGAGCAGCCCCCACCCGACCCCGGACGGCCGTACGCTCGCACCGCCGCCGCCCAGGACGAGCACCACGAGCCCGGCAAGCGCCCCGGCCACGGCGAGGATCCCGCCGCCCCCGAGCCGCTCGCCCATGGTGAACCGCGCCCCGAGCGCGATGAGTACGGGCCCGGCGCCCATCGTGACCACCGTGCCGACCGCGAGTCCGGTCGACTCGACGGCCGCGAAGTAGGCGGTCTGGAACACCGCGAGGGCCACACCGGTCGCCACGATCCGCGGCAGCCTTTGCCGCAGCGGCACGCTCACGGCGGCGTACGCGGAACGTCGGCGCGAGCGCATCAGACGGACGGCGTACAGCAGCACGAAGCCGCCCGCGCAGCGCCAGAAGGACAGGCTGACCGGTCCCATGTCGCTGGCCTTGAATACCAGCGCGGCGGCGGCACCTGCGGTGCCCCAGGCCGTACCGGCGACGATCAGATAGAGGAGGCCGCGTCCGACGGACAGACCGGAGGCAGCCGTCGGCACAGTCGACACATTCGACACGTGAGTTCTCCGCAGAAAAGAAAGAAGAGGAAAGTTCCCGGCTCCGTCTGCGGGCAGCGTCGTTCCACCCGGCCGCAGCCGGGTGTGATCCAGGAGATGCCCGCGCTTAAGCGGCGGGAGGCGGCAGAACGAGCGCGCGTGAATGCATGATCAACACCCTAAACGGCAGTTCCGGTTGACGACAACTGCTCTTCCGGCTCCGGCGACCCGCCCGCGGCAGGCCCTCCCCGCGGCTTGGCGGGCGTGGACGACTGGGCGATGAACGCCCCCGCGAGGACCACCGCACCCCCGATGATCTGCGGCGCCGACAGGTGCTCGCCCAGCATGACCCAGGCCAGCACGGTCGCGATGACCGCTTCCAGACAGGCCACGACCCCCGCCACCTGCGGCGAGAGCCGGCGCACCGAAAGCACCCCGGTGACGTACGCCACGACGGTCGCCAGGAGCACGATCCAGCAGATGAGCAGCCACGCGGGAACGGCCGAGCCGTCCATGTCCGCACTGCCCGCCAGCACCGACCAGTCCATGCCCCAGGGGCGCGCAACGACAGTAAGGACCACGGCACCGATCAACAGTCCGTACGCGATGACGCCCAGCGGATCAGGAGCGTCGTCCCCCGCGTCGCTGCCCTGGTCGGACAGGACGAAGTAGCCGACCTGACAGCACGCGGCGCCCAGCGCGAGCAGCAGCCCCACGGCGTCGAAGCTCAGCCCGGCCCACACCTCGACCACGCAGGCGAGGCCGCCGACCGCGAGCACCACGCCCACCGCGGCAGCCCGCGTCACGGGCCGCCGCTGCACGAAGCGCACCCAGCCGAGGACGAGCGCGGGCGCGAGGTACTCGACCAGGAGCGCGACGCCGACGGGGATGCGGGAGATCGCCGCGAAGTAGCAGGCCTGGACACCGGCCACGGCGAGCAGGCCGAAGCCGAGCAGGAGCGCGGGCCTGCGGAGCAGCAGTCCGCGGTGGCGCCAGGCGACCGGCAGCATCACCAGGGCGGCACCCGCCACCCGCAGCCACACCACGTGCAGGGGGTCAAGGCCCGCCTCGATGAGCGGCTTGGCCGCGACACCCGAGCCGCCGAAAGCGACCGCCGACACCAGGGCGAGCCCCAGGCCGACGCCTCTCCCCCGGCTCAGCCGTGAGCCTGTCTGATTCCCCGAAGTCGCTTGCACGGGCACATCATGACAGGACGTGTCATGAGCGTCACCCCCGATAGGCCCTGTCTCAATCGGCGGACGTACCGGCCTACGGGTCGGCAGTCGTCTCGGCGTACGGATCGGCAGTCGTCTCGGCGTACGGATCGACGTATGGATCAACGAACGACCCGGCGTTGGCCCCGGTGAACGGATCCTCGTCGACGCGCCGGGCGATCACCCGCGCGTCCGCCCCGGCCCGCCTCAGGACCTCGACCGCGCGGCAGTCGGGATCGGCGACGAGAGCCGCCAGGAGGTCGACGCCGAGGGCGCGCGGTTCGCCGCGCCGGCCGGCCCGCCCGACGGCTGCTTCCATGGCCGCGACCGCGGCCGGCGACCACCCCGTCTCCTTCACGGGCCCGGAGTTGTCCGCCCGCAGCAGCGGCATCGCTCCCGAGTCCTCGACCGTCCCCTGCCACTGCAGGCCGTAGCCGATGCTGCGCTGGACGAGATAGCCGAGGAGCCGCACCACTTGCGCGCCGTCGTCGAGCGCCGCCCGTACATCGGGGTCGGTCTCCAGGAGGGAGTGCAGCAGATGCGCGGTGTCGATCTGCCGGTCCCCGTCCCTCATCGCACGCCGGCGCGCGCCTGCCACGACCGACGCCAGCGCGGCACTGAGTCGTGAGTCGGTCTCTGTTCGGGTCGGGCCGGGCTCGGCGCCCTGCGGGGTACGGCTTTGCACATCTCCCACCCCATCAGCCCCCGAAGAGGGTGTCATCGGCGGCGGGAAGCATCTTCGCGTCCGACACAGGTTGGGTACGCATGTGTGGCTTCTCCTCCTTACGGATGAGATCCCACAGTTCTTCCCCGAGGGGCGCGCGCCGTCTTGATTTGCGCCCGGACCGCAACCACGACCCACCGGCCACTCGTCCCCCGGGCATGGAGTGCGGTTGCTGGATGGTCGCGCTGCCGGCGATCGACGGCAGGCAGTACGTGTATCGGGTGTACGCACCCGATGACGCACTGCCCGCCGACCTGTTCTGGGAAGCCTGGCACTGCCACGACGAGGGCCCGTTCCCCAGGGCGTGCGACCTGTTCGACGCCGCGCTGATACGCAGGGTCTGATCCGGCCCCCGACTACGCGGGCAGCGTCCCGATGACGACGGTCGCGAACATCTCCTCGTCACTCACCGACCGCGGCACGAGACCGCCGTCGGCGACCGCTTCGAGGGCGTACGGAACCTGCCGCTCGCTCGTCTCGAAGAGCAGCCGCCCGCCGGGCGCCAGCCACCGCGCCGCCTCCGCGGTCACCCGCCGCAGCACGTCCAGACCGTCCGCGCCTCCGTCGAGCGCCACACGTGCCTCGTGTATCCGGGCTTCCGCCGGCAGAAGACCGACCTCTTCGGTGGGTACGTAGGGGACATTGGCCAGCAGTACGTCGACACGGCCTCGCAGCGCGCCGGGAAGCGGTTCATAGAGGTCGCCCTCGTACACCCGTCCTCCCACGTCGGCGACATTGCGCCGCGCGCACCGCACCGCGGCCGGGTCGATGTCGGCGGCGTAAAGGTCGACCCGGTCGACCGCGGCGCCGAGCGCGGCGCCCAGTGCTCCGGAGCCGCAGCACAGGTCGACGACGACCGCACCGGGCCCGGCACAAGCGGCGGCCTGCTGTACGAGGAACTCGGTGCGCCGCCGGGGCACGAAGACCCCGGCGTCCACGGCGATCCGCAGGCCGCGGAACTCTGCCCAGCCCAGAACGTGTTCGAGCGGCTGACCGGTGACGCGCCGCTCCACCATGGCGGCGAGTTCGGCGCGATCACGCGCGGTGGTGACGAGCAGCCTCGCCTCGTCCTCGGCGAAGACACAGCCGGCGGCGCGCAGCCTGGCGACGACGGCGGAAGAAGTGAGGGACGCCGGACGTGATGAAACAGATGCCTCAGAAGACGCAGCTGGCTCAGATGACGCAGATGGCCCAGCTGACGCGGAAGGTGACGAAGGTGAAGCCGACATGGGAAAAGGAACCTCTCGGGATGCCGATGGGGCTCCCTCGGTCACCTCGGGCACCTATGCCGGGTGGACCGCGCGGTCGCGAAGGGGGAGCGCCCTACCTGCTGCTGCGGTAATGGGTCTCACCTCCCTGGTCCGTCTGCCCGCGTCCGTCGCGGGGGAGGGCAACAGTACCCGACCGGTTCGGGAGCGGCGCCGCCGGAGCCACGCACCACCACATCTGACGGTTCATCAGTATTGAATGTTCCAGGCCCTGCGGCTACGTTCCGCGACACCGCAGCTGCGCCCCGCCGCAGCGCCCAACGAAAAGGGGTCGTCACATGGCCGAAGTCAGCGCGGAAGCACGGATCGAGGCGCCCGCCGAGAAGGTCTGGGCCCAGCTCACCGACTTCTCCACGTACGGCGAATGGAACGCCACGCACACGAGCTTCCCGAAGGGCGCGCCCACCACACTGGAGGCGGGCGGCACGTTCGCGGAGAACATGAAGTTGATGGGCTTCCCCGCCGAGGTCAACTGGACGATCGAGGAGCTGGAGAGCGAGCGCACGCTGGCCATCAGAGGCAAGGGCCCGATGGGCGTCACGGTCGGCACCCGCTATTCGCTGGCCCCCGAGGGGGATGCGACGAAGGTACGCATAGACGGCGACTTCACCGGCGCGGCGGTCTCCTTGATGGCGGGCAAGCTGAAGGATTCGGCGACGGCGGCGCTGAACGAGTCGCTGCGGAAGCTGGCGGGCCTGGTGGCCTGACGCTCCCCCGCCTTCGCCTTCACCTTCGCCTTCACCCCGCCCCGCTCCACCCCACCCCGCACGCAAAGAGGCGCCCCACACATAAGTGCGGGGCGCCTCAATGGCACTGGAGGTCAGCGACCCCCACCACCTCAGTCCTCATCTGCGAGGATCAGGTACAGCTTCTTGCGGGCGTCGTTGATGACCGTGAGAGCCTTCTCGCGCTGGTCCTTGCTGCCGGTCTTCCAGACCTGGCCGAACGCCTCCATCAGCCCGAAACCGGCCTGGCGGATCTCGTTCAGCGTCTCCCAGTCGACCCCGCGCCCGGCCTCTTCCCAAGGCGCGTCGGGGCCTTCGTCGGCCGCGGTGACGCCGGCCTCGGTGAGCGAGAAGAGCTTCTTGCCGCCCTCGCTCGCGCTGCTGATCAGGCCCTCGTCCTCCAGGAGCTGGAGGGTCGGGTAGACCGAACCGGGGCTGGGCTTCCACGCCCCGCCGCTGCGCTCGGCGATCTCCTGGATCATCTCGTAGCCGTGCATGGGCCGGTCCTTCAGGAGGGCCAGGATCGACGCGCGTACGTCGCCGCGGCGCGCCCTGCCCCGCGGACCGCCTCGGCCGCCGCGCCCGCCGCCCCAGGGGCCGCCGGGCCCACCGGGGCCGCCGAAACCGGGCCCGAAAGGCCCGAAAGCGGCGCGCCGCCCTTCGAAGCCGCCCCGACCCTCGTGGCCGGGACCGCACTTTCCACGTCCGTGCTCGTGTTCGTAACCGTGGGAACGCATAGCAATCACTCCTTCTGTGATCTTGCTTCTGTAGGTGATCTATCGCGCCATCGTTGATCTGTCGCGATGCGTCAACGATATATCGGAATAGTTCGCATGACAACCCCTTCCCGTGAGATGGGCGGAGCCGCAGGTCAGGGGGGTGCTGCAGACCGGAGCCGGTGCGGGCAGGCGGGCGGGCAGGCGGCTAGGTAGGCAGGCAGGGACCACCCTCAGACCGGGCCACCCGCCAATCCCCGCACCCCTGTTCAGTCCACCTACCGGCGATTGGCCTTGTCTTACCCCCGTATTGGCCCACTAGCGTCAGCTCCATGCCGACTTCTCATCGCATCCGCATCGTCGACGCCTTCACCGACCGCCCCTTCTCGGGCAACCCCGCGGGCGTCCTCCTCCTCGACTCCTTCCCCGACGACGCCTGGCTGCAGAACGTCGCCACGGAGGTCAACCACGCCGAGACCGCCTTCGCCCACCCCCTGCCCCCGGGAGGCGAAGCAGACTGGGCCCTGCGGTGGTTCACGCCCGCCACCGAGGTCGACCTCTGCGGCCACGCCACGCTCGCCACCGCCCATGTCCTCCAGGTCACCGGCACCGCCGAAGGCCCCGTACGGTTCGCCACCCGCAGCGGGGTGCTGACCACGACCGCGCACGCCGACTCCACCATCACGATGGACTTCCCGACCGCTCCGCTCACCCCGGCCGACGTCCCCGACGGCGCGGCCGAAGCCCTCGGCGCCGAGCCGCTCGCGGTGTACGACACCGGGGCGAACCTCGGTGACCTGCTCGTCGAGCTCGCGGACGAGAAGACGGTGCGCGCGCTCACCCCGGACCACAAGGCCCTGGCGCGGCACTCCCGGCGGGGCATCATCGCCACCGCGCGCGCCGAAGACCCCGCCGGCGGCTACGACTTCGTCTCGCGGGGCTTCTTCCCGCGCGTCGGCATCGACGAGGATCCGGTGACCGGCAGCGCCCACACGGCCCTGGCCCCCTTCTGGTCCGAGCGCCTCGGCCGCGCGGAACTCACAGGGCTGCAGGCGTCGGCCCGCAGCGGCCTGGTCCGCACGGAGCTGCGCGGCGACCGCACCCTCCTGACCGGCCGCGCGGTCACCGTCATCGAGGGCGACCTGTACGCCTGACAGCACTGTGGGGACGTACGACCCGGTCGTCGTACGTCCCCACGGCACCGCCGGTCCTGCCCGCCGCCTAAGGCGTGGGCAGCCACCCCACCTTCCCCGCGAGCAGCGCGTACCCGACGAACGCCCCGATATCGAGCAGCGAATGGGCCACCACCAGCGGCCCGACCCGCCCCCACCGCCGGTACAGGAGCACGAAGACCACGCCCATCGCCATGTTCCCGATGAACCCGCCGATGCCCTGGTAGAGGTGGTAAGAGCCGCGCAGCACCGAGCTGCCGACCAGCGCGGCCATCGGCGTCCACCCCAACTGCCCGAACCTGCGCAGCAGATAGCCGACGACGATCACTTCCTCAAGGACCGCGTTCTGCACCGCGGACAGCACGAGCACCGGGTACTTCCACCACACGTCCGGCAGGTCCTCCGGCACCACCGTCAGGTTGAACCCGAGCCCGCGCGCCGCCAGATAGAACGCGATCCCGGTACTGCCGATCACCGCGGCGATCGCCGCCCCGCGCCCCAGGTCCGGCCACGGCCGGCTGCGGTCGAAGCCGATCGTGCGCAGCCCGGCGCCCTCCCTGATCAAGAAATGCGCGACCAGCGCCACCGGCACCAACGCGGTCGTGATTCCGAACAATTGCCACGCGAGATCAAGCCACGGCCGCCCCGGAGCGGCGGACGCGTTCATGGTCGCCGCCTGATCCTTCAGACCGCCCGGTTTGGTGACTGATCCGACAAAGCTGATCAGGGCGGACACACCGCTCGCGCCCAGTGAAAGGGCCAGGACGAGCAGCGTCTCGTCCCGCAGGATCCGTCGCGATGGCCCCTCGCCCCGAAAAGAACCGGCCAACGGCCCGGACTCCGCTTGCACTCCGCCTCCAGTTGAGTAATCCCGCCTCATCCCCATCCCCGTCCCGCTAGGGTCTCGAAAGAAGTTACGAAGATCGTGCGCGACAGGCCGAGGGGGACGGACGCCGACTGCGGTCATGCCAACCCCCTCTTTCCTTGCTTCATCACTCAAGGAGGGGCACCACCGCCATGGGACGTCACAGCTTGCCCGATGAGGACGGGGCGGACGCACCCGACCCACGGCCACGCACCCGCGGCCGCACCGTGGCCATCGCGACGGCGCTCGTCCTGACGGTCGCGGCGGGCACGGCGGTAGCCGTCCGCAGCGATCTGCTGAGCTTCGGCGGTTCGTGCCGCGACGACGCGGTGGAGCTGGACGTCGTCGCCGCCCCGGACATCGCCCCCGCCCTGCGGACGGCCGCCGACGACGCGCGCGAGAAGGAGGTCACGTCGGACGGGTCGTGCATCGACGTACGGGTCACCGCCCGGGATTCGTACAAGGTCGCCGACGAACTGCGGGCCGGCAAGGGCGATCGGGAGTACGACGTGTGGGTGCCGGACAGCGAACTGTGGCTGCAGCGCGTCGGTCTGGGCAGCGAGCAGAACAAGGTGACGCCCGCGGGGAACATCGCCTCCTCACCGGTTGGCATGGCCATGATTCCTTCCGCCGCCGAATCCCTGGGCTGGCCCAGGAAGACGTACAACTGGCCGGAGTTGGCGGGCGCGGCGATGAAGAACGACAAGCTGCGGCTCGGCGCCGCCGACCCCGCGCGCAGTGCGACCGGTCTCCTGGCACTCGCCAAGCTGAGCGCGTCGGCCAAGAAGTCGGGCGGCAAGGATGGCGGCACACAGGCCGCCGGCATGGCCAAGGCACTGTCCTCGCGCACGACCGACAGCGACAGCCGGCTCGTGGACACGCTGGCCCGCGACTCCTCCGGCACCGAGAAGGGCAATCCGCGCCGCAACCAAGCGCTGATCCTCTCCGAACAGGCCGCGTTCGAGCACAACGCGTCCGCCGGTGAGGAGAACAGCCTGGACATGTTCTATCCGAAGGACGGCTCACCGCGTCTGGACTACCCGTACACGCTGGTCCAGGAGGACGAGCTGTCCACGGACCAGAGCCGCGCCGCCCTGCGCTTCATGACGCTGTTCAGCGACGACGAGGGGCGCGCGATCCTGGAGGAGCACGGTTTCAGGACCGGCGCCGAGGCCCCATCGGCGAAGCTCGTCACGGCGGCCGGCGGCCGCACCCCCCAGCCGTACGCGGCCGAGGCGAGCGAACCGCCCACCGAGAGGGAGCTCCAGGAGACGCTCGGCATGTGGACGATCACCGTCCAGAGCGCCCGGATCAGCACGGTCGTCGACGTCTCGGACTCCATGGGCGCGTTCGTGCCGGGCCAGAACCGGTCCCGGATGGAGGTCACCAAGTCCTCGCTGCTGCAGGCGCTCGCGGGATTCACCGACGAGGACGAGATCGGCCTGTGGGAGTTCGCCACCCTCCTGGACGGCGAGCGCGACTACCGCAAGCTCGTGCCCACCCAGCGGCTCGGTGACCGCAAGGGCGACGGCACCCAGCGGGACAAGGTCTCGGAGGCCTTCAGCGATCTGGCGCCCATCCCTGGCGGGGCGACCGGCCTGTACGACACCACGCTCGCGGCGTACAAGGAAGCCACGTCCACCTACGCGAGCAGCAAGTTCAACGCGCTCGTGGTGCTCACGGACGGCGTGAACCAGGACCCGGGCTCCCTCTCGCGCAGCAACCTCATCTCGCAGCTGGAGAACCTCTCCGACCCCAAGCGCCCGGTGCCGCTCATCGCGATCGCGGTCGGCCCGGACGCGGACAAGGACGAGGTGGTGCAGATCGCGGAGGCGACGGGCGGATCGGGTCACCAGGTCGACGACCCGGCGCAGATCCACGCGGTCATCCTCAAGGCGATCATGGAGGCGGGCAGCCACGGCTGATGCGGCCCGCCTCCGTGTCCTCAGCTTCCGTGTCCTCCAGCCTCCGTGCCCTCAGCTGAGGACGGCGGGCTCGGGCAGCCCCACCGGCCAGGTGTGCACGGGGTCGCCCGCATGCATCAGTTCGGCGTAGCGCCGGGTGGTGGCGGCGAGCGCGGCCTCGCGTTCGAGCCCGGTCTCCAGTGCCTGGTGGTACGTCGCCGCCTGCCAGGACGCCCCGTTCACCCGCCGCCTGCACCGCTCCTCGATGACGCCGAGGTAGAAGTCCCGGTCGGCGGGCTCGACACCCCATGCGTCGAGCCCCGCCGCGGCCAGCGGCAACAGTTCGTCGCGTACGAGAGCGACCGCGGGCACCTCGGCGATCCCTCCTCCGTAGCGGCCGCGCCGCGGCCACTGCAGACGGGCCTCGATGCCGTCGCGGCACGCAGTGTCGAAGTTGCGGGCCGCGGCCTCGAAGGGCAGCCGGGACCACACGGGCCTCGGCTCCTCGGCTAGGGCGCGTACGACGCCGTAGTAGAAGGCGGCATTGGCGATGACGTCGGTGACGGTGGGCCCGGCGGGCAGGACGCGGTTCTCCACGCGCAGGTGCGGAACGCCGCCCGCGATGCCGTACACGGGACGGTTCCAGCGGTACACGGTGCCGTTGTGCAGAACGAGTTCGCCGAGCTGCGGCACGCGGCCGTCGTCGAGCACCTCAAGGGGGTTCTCGTCGTCCAGGAGGGGAAGCAGCGCGGGAAAGTAGCGCAGGTTCTCCTCGAAGAGTTCGTAGGCGTCGCTGATCCAGCGCTCCCCGAACCAGGTCCGCGGCCGCACGCCCTGCGCCTGGAGCTCGGGCGGGCGGGTGTCGGTGGACTGCAGGAACAGCGGAGGGCGCGACTCGCGCCACAGCTCGCGCCCGAACAGGAACGGCGCGTTGGCGCCGACGGCGACCTGCGCCGCGGCGACGGCCTGCGCCGCGTTCCACACGTCGGCGAACCTGTCCGGCGTGACCTGGAGGTGCAACTGCACGGAGGTGCACGCCGCTTCGGGCGCGATCGACGCGGAGGTGCAGGTCAGCCGCTCCACCCCCTGGATGTCCAGGACGAATTCCTCGCCGCGCGCGGCCACGATCTGATCGTTGAGCAGTGCGTAGCGGTCGACGTCGGAGAGATTTCCCGAGACCAGGTCGTGGTGCGCGAGCGTCGGCAGAATTCCGATCATGACGATGCCGGCGTTCACTTCGTTCGCTTTCCGGTGGGCATAGGCGAGGCCTGTGCGCAGCTCCTCGGCGAGGCGGTCGAGAACACGTCCGCCCAAACGGTGCGGAGCGATATTGACTTCAAGATTGAACATCCCGAGTTCCGTCTGGAAGTCGCGGCTCGCGATGCGTTCGAGAACTTCCGCATTCAGCATTCTCGGCATGCCGTCGGGCCCCGCGAGATTCAGCTCGATCTCCACACCCATCAGGTTCTTGGGCCTGTCGAACCGCTCCTCGTCCAACAGCCTCCGCAGCCCCGCCAGACACTCCTTGAGCTTGATCCGGTACCGGTGCCGCTCGGCCAGGTCAAACGTTCCTGCTACGACCTTCTCCCCCATCGAAGCGTCCCTCCTCTGCTGGGCTCTGATGGGCAGCCAATGATCCGGCCGCTGTGTCTCGGAGGATGATGCCCTGCAATGTGATCGATAACGCCCCGCACATGCCCCCGGCCCAGTAGGCTCTACGCCATGTCCGGGCGGCACATTCACCAGGCATGAGGGTCGCCGCGGGAATCCTCGCGCCGAACCCTGGTGAAAAACGCCGATGAGAATCGGCCGTCCGCTCCCGCGAAGGGAGCCGAGGTCAAACGCCCGGGCTCATCAGGAACCGGGTTAAAGCCCGCAAAATGGCGACCGGATATCGCCTTGCGGGCAATATCGGGTGCGGTTAGACGAAACAATGCCTGAACACGTGTCGTATAAACTCCGCGAACGAGGCAGAGAGTTGGCGCTCGCGGTCCCCTGCCCGCCCCCCTCTGTCCCCGGAGCAGACAGCGACGTCCGCACCTGTCCTCGTTCCACCGTGCCTGTCGAAGTGAGAGAGGCGACCCATCATGCCGCTGCAAGTCCCCCCGGCTCCCGCGCCCGCCCTGCGCAGCGTCCTCGCGGCACTCGGTTCACCCACCGCCGTACGCGAAGCCCGAACCCCTTCCCTGCGCGCCGCGCAGGGTCCCGCAAGCCCCGAACTTCCTTTGCCCGTACACGTCCTGGACCGGATCACCCCGTCGGGTACCTCGCCCACCCGGCTCGCGGGGTGGCGTTTCCTGATCCGCTGCGGCGAGCGAGCCGTCGCCGCGGCGGACACGATGCTGACGCCTGACGGGTGGACCTTCTCCCACTTCTTCGAGGGCCCGTACATCGCGGCCACCGAACGCGCCCTGCGCCACGCCGAGGCGATGCAGATGCCTTATCAACCGCGCTTGTTGTCCGTACCCGAGCTTTACATGCTGACCCTGTGGCTGCACGGCGACTGCACCGCGGACGGCGCGGGCGGCAATCTCGCGCCCTCCGACATCCTCGTGCCCCTGGCGCCCGCGCCCCCCGGCATCGCGGCGCACCGCCCGCACCGCGCCGCGGAGCTTCTCCAGGTCCTCACCCACCGCATGACCCCGGCACCGCTGCTCGGCTCACCCGCCTGACCTCGCCGTACGTTCCCGTGCCCCGCCGCCGTTCCCGGCCGCGGGGCTCGGCGCGTCCTGTACCCATACGGACTAGCCCGGTATGACCACCCCGAACCACCCGAAGAGACACTGCAGTTGGGCTGAACCGTCCGGGCGGGTGATACGTCATTAAGCAGTAAGGAGCGCTGCCGCTAAATCCCTGCGGATTGACGTCCGTAGGGCAACACTGGGACCGGACCGATTGAACGGGGGGCGGCCATGAACGCCGCATCGAGCCGCAAGG
Organism: Streptomyces sp. NPDC055189; assembly: GCF_053606765.1. Lineage (NCBI taxonomy): Bacteria > Bacillati > Actinomycetota > Actinomycetes > Kitasatosporales > Streptomycetaceae > Streptomyces > Streptomyces sp. NPDC055189. The sequence goes on along the minus strand of NZ_JBSGSG010000011.1, from coordinate 14,650 downwards.
CAGACGTCACAGCCATCACACCGCAGCGAAAGAACCCTTCCATGTGCCAGCACCAACCACCGTGCCCGACAGCCGACTCCGCAGACCGGGAAGCCGCGCGCCTCATGGCGAGCCACCCGGAGCAGGGCTGGAGCCTGCTGTGCAACGGCGTCCTCCTCTTCGAGGACACCGGTGAGCTGCTGCCGGACGGCCAGATCATCGCCCCGCACCGACCGCTGGGCACGGACGAGATCATGACCGCCGCTTGACGCATCAGCGACACGGCACGGACAACAGCACGGACAACAAAGGGGCCGACCCGGAGAGACAACCTCCGGACCGGCCCCCACGCATGTCGCGGACGCGATATCAGTCCTCGTACGCATCCAGCGGCGGGCAGGAGCAGACGAGGTTCCGGTCGCCGTACGCCTGGTCGATGCGGCGCACCGGCGGCCAGTACTTGTCCGCCGCGACGACCCCGGCCGGGAAGACCGCCTCCTCGCGGCTGTACGCGTGCTCCCACTCACCGCCGAGCACGGCGGCGGTGTGCGGCGCGTTCCGCAGCGGGTTGTCATCGGCGCTCCACTCGCCGCCGACCTTCTCGATCTCCGCGCGAATGTTGATCATCGCCTCGCAGAACCGGTCGATCTCGACCAGGTCCTCGCTCTCGGTCGGCTCGATCATGAAGGTCCCCGCGACCGGGAACGACATGGTCGGCGCGTGGAAGCCGTAGTCGATGAGGCGCTTGGCGATGTCGTCGACGCTGACACCGGTCGCCTTGCTCAGCGGGCGCAGGTCGATGATGCACTCGTGCGCGACGAGACCGCCGGGGCCGGTGTAGAGCACCGGGTAGTGCGGCTCGAGGCGCTTGGCGATGTAGTTCGCGGAGAGCACCGCGACCTGCGTGGCGCGCTTGAGGCCCTCGCCGCCCATGAGGCGTACGTACGCCCAGGAGATCGGCAGGATTCCGGCGGAGCCCCACGGCGCTGCGGAGATCGGCCCGACGCCCGTCTCGGGACCCGCGGCGGGCTGCAGCGGGTGGTTGGGCAGGTACGGCGCGAGGTGCTCACGGACACCGACCGGGCCGACGCCGGGGCCGCCGCCGCCGTGCGGGATGCAGAAGGTCTTGTGCAGGTTCAGGTGCGAGACGTCGCCGCCGAACTTGCCGGGCTGGGCGAGGCCCACCAGGGCGTTGAGGTTCGCCCCGTCGACGTACACCTGACCGCCCGCCTCGTGCACGGAGGCGCAGATGTCGGCGACATGCTCCTCGAACACACCGTGCGTCGAGGGGTAAGTGATCATGAGCACGGACAGCTCGTCACGGTGCTTCTCGATCTTGGCGCGCAGGTCCTCGACGTCGATCTCGCCGTCGTCGCTGGTCTTGACGACGACGACCTTCATGCCGGCCATCACGGCGCTCGCGGCGTTCGTGCCGTGCGCGGAGGACGGGATGAGGCAGACGGTGCGCTGCTCGTCGCCGTTGGCGCGGTGGTAGCCGCGCACGGCGAGCAGTCCGGCCAGCTCGCCCTGCGAACCGGCGTTGGGCTGCAGCGAGACCTTGTCGTAGCCGGTGACCTCGGCGAGCCGCTCCTCCAGCTCGCGGATGAGCGTCAGATAGCCCTGCGCCTGCTGGGCGGGCGCGAAGGGGTGCAGCTGGCCGAACTCGGGCCAGGTGACCGGCTCCATCTCCGTGGTCGCGTTGAGCTTCATGGTGCAGGAGCCCAGCGGGATCATGCCGCGGTCGAGCGCGTAGTCCCGGTCGGACAGCTTGCGCAGGTAGCGCAGCATGGCCGTCTCGGAGCGGTACTGGTGGAAGACGGGGTGCGTGAGGTACTCGTCCTCGCGCAGCAGACCGGCCGGGAGCGTGTCCCCGGTCTCCGCGTCGAGCGCCTCGACGTCGGCCTCGACACCGAACGCGGTCCAGATCGCGGTCAGTTGCTTGCGCGTGGTGGTCTCGTCGCAGGCCAGGGAGACGTGGTCGGCGTCGATCTGGTGGATGTTGACGCCGCCCTCGCGGGCCGCGGAGACGAGCTGCTCGGCCCGGCCCGGCACCCGCGCGGTGAGGGTGTCGAAGTACGCGCCGTGCACGACCTCGACCCCGCCCGCGGCGAGCCCGGCGGCGAGCACGGTGGCGTAGCGGTGGGTGCGGCGCGCGATGGACCTGAGGCCCTCGGGCCCGTGGTAGACCGCGTACATTCCGGCCATCACGGCGAGCAGCACCTGGGCGGTACAGATGTTGCTGGTGGCCTTCTCGCGGCGGATGTGCTGCTCACGGGTCTGCAGCGCGAGCCGGTAGGCCTTGTTGCCGTCGGCGTCGACGGAGACTCCGACGAGCCGGCCCGGCAGGCTGCGGGCGAACTTCTCGCGCACCGCCATGTAGCCGGCGTGCGGGCCACCGAAGCCCATCGGCACGCCGAAGCGCTGCGTGGTGCCCACCGCGATGTCGGCCCCGAGCTCACCGGGCGAGGTGAGCAGCGTCAGGGCGAGCAGGTCGGCGGCCACGGAGACTATGGCGCCGAGCTCGTGCGCCTGCTCGATGAGGGGCTTGATGTCACGTACGGCACCGGAGGCGCCGGGGTACTGGATCAGTACGCCGACGACACCGCGCTCGGCGACCTCGGCCGGGATGCCCTCGCTCAGATCGGCGACCACGACCTCGACGCCCGTCGGCTCGGCGCGGGTCTGGATCACGGCGATGGTCTGCGGCAGCGCGTCGGCGTCGACCAGGAAGACGCCGTCCTTGACCTTGCCCATACGCCGCGACAGGGCCATGGCCTCGGCGGCAGCGGTCCCCTCGTCGAGCAGCGAGGCACCGGAGGTGGGAAGGCCGGTCAGCTCGGCGACGACGGTCTGGAAGTTCAGCAGCGCTTCGAGGCGCCCCTGGGAGATCTCCGGCTGGTACGGCGTGTACGCGGTGTACCAGGCGGGGTTCTCCATGACGTTCCGCAGGATCACGGGCGGCGTGAAGGTCCCGTAGTAGCCGAGCCCGATCATGGAATCGAGAACCTGGTTACGGTCCGCCAGCGAGCGCAGCTCGGCCAGGACCTCGGCCTCGGTGCGCGCTCCGGGCAGCTTCAGCGCCTCGGCGTTCTTGATGACATCCGGTACGGCGGCGGCGGTCAGCTCGTCGAGCGAGCCGTATCCGACCTGCGCGAGCATCTTGGCCCGTGCTTCCACATCGGGGCCGATGTGCCGCTGCTCGAAGGGGATGCCCTGCTCGAGCTGTGAAAGCGGGATGCGAGGGGTGGCGGTCATTGCGGAGGCCTCCTGGTCTGACGCGACCTGCGAGGGGCACCACGGCACGGGTACCCGGACGGCCTCCCCCTCTGTCATCTCAACCTGAGAGTTTCACCGGGCCATGCCTGCGAGAGGCATCGTCCCGGCTTTCACCGTCGGTGAGGAAGGGTTCCGAACGTGCCCGCCCGACGCCCGCCCTGCTTTCCAGAGTGACCTCGTCCGTGCGGTACAGGGGCCTGAGAGATTCCGGGGAGGAGTTGCTCCTTCGGCGCCTCCGGTGTTTCGACCGGAGAGCTCTCCCGCACGGGGTCAGCAGCCATCCGCCAGCCTACCAGCGAGGACCACGGCCCATCCCTCGAGTGGCCGCCTGCCCCGAAGTGCTCTTTCGTAGTGATTACGAACGAACAAGGATGAGTTACGCCCCACTTCGACGAGCCTCGACCAGTTCTTCGACAAGCCTCGACCAGTTGGAGGGACCGTGCAGACCGATATCGATCCGCGCAACCTGATCGGCCGGAAGGCGTTCGACCTGAACGGGGCCAAGATCGGCACGATCGACGAGGTCTATCTCGACGACGCCACCGGCGCCCCGGAGTGGGCCGCCATACGCACCGGTCTGTTCAGCCGGGACGCGTTCGTCCCCCTGGAGCCCAGCGAGCTCAGGAGCGACGGCACCCTGCGCATCCCCTTCGAGCGCTCCCTGATCAAGGACGCCCCCGATTTCGGTGTGGGCCGCCACCTCTCCCCCGAACAGGAACTGCAGCTCTACCACCACTACGGCCTGGACATCACACCCCCGCAGTCCCCACCCCCACCGGACCAGAACTTCGGCAAGATCGCAGGCCAGGAGGGCACCTGAGGGCCTTGTTGCGGGCAGGCTTTCCGCAGGGCCAATGGGACCGGCGTCACAGCAGGGGGCACGGCTCGACCCCGTCCCCCGGCCGGGCCACCAAGGGCAACGGCTCCGCGGGCTCGAGCGAAGGATCATCGGTCCGAAAGGTCCGCACCCGCCCCGGCACTGCCGAAAGCGGCGTCTCGAAGCGGACCGTCACCCGCCCCAGGCCACTGCCCTGCACCCACCCGTGCCCGTACTCGGCATGCCGCACATCGTGCCCAGCGGCCCACCGCCGCTCGGCCGGCGCGACCGGCGCCTCGACGATTTCGGCCACGCCCTCCACGGGACTCTCCCCGTCCCGCTCCCCCGGCGCCTCCTCATGCGCCTCCCCCTCGGCGTTCCGCTGCACCTCCAGGGCCTCCGCCGCCTCTGCCTCGGCCTGCGCCTGGGCCTGCGCGAAGAGGTCCTCCTGCGTGTAGTCGGCGAGCCCCGTGACCCCCACCCCCAGAAGCCGCACGCCTCCGGTGGTGTCCACGGACTCCAGGAGCCGCGCGGCAGCCTCCCGCACCACCCCGGGGTCGTCCGTCGGCCCGCGAAGCGTCTCGGAGCGCGTCAGCGTCGAGAAATCGAACCGCCGCACCTTCAGCACGATGGTCCGCCCCGAGTGCCCCGCCGCCCGCAGCCGCTCCACACACCGCTCGGCGAGCCGCGCCACCTCACCCCTGACCCGTACCCGGTCATGAATGTCCACGTCGTACGTGTCCTCGACGCTGACCGACTTCGACTCCCGCTCCGCCACCACGGGCCGCTCGTCCCGCGCGAGGGCCATCGCGTACAGCGCGCTCCCGTGCGACTTCCCCAGGAGCCGCACGAGCTCGTCCTCACCGGCCCCGGCGATCTCCCCCACCGTCGTGATCCCGCCCCGCCGCAGATGGTCCCCGGTGGCAGGCCCGACACCGGGCAGCGTCCGCACCGACATCGGCCCGAGCAGGTCCCGCTCGGTCCCCGGCTCTATCAGCCGCAGCCCGTCCGGCTTGGCCTCCTCCGAGGCGATCTTCGCCAGCATTTTGGACGCGGCGAGCCCGACGGACCCCGCGAGCCCGGTCACCGCCTTGATGTCCGCCCGCAACCGCTCGCCCACGGCAAGCGCCGACGCCCGGTCGTCGGCCACGCCGCCCGCCTCCAGGTCGACGAAGGCCTCGTCCAGGCTGAGCGGCTCCACCAGCGGCGACAGTTCCCGCAGCAGCGTCATCACCTGGTCGCTGATCTCGCGGTAGAGCCCGAAGCGCGGCACCAGATAGGCCGCGTTGGGCGCCAGCCGCCGCGCCTGACCCATGGGCATCGCCGAGTGCACCCCGAACCTGCGCGCTTCGTACGAGGCCGTTGCCACCACGCCCCGCGGTCCGAGGCCGCCCACCACCACGGCTTTCCCGCGCAGACTCGGCTTCGCGGCCTGCTCGGCAGACGCGTAGAAGGCATCCATGTCGAGATGCAGAATCGTGGGCGCGGTTCTCACACCTCTGATGCTGCCCTATGCCACTGACAACGCCCCCGGAGCGCCACCCCGCACCGGAACCGAACCCTGGCTCCCACGAGCGCCTCACACGGCCCTGTTGCGCCGCCTCGCGAGCTCATCGGCGGGGTTCTGCCGCAGCAGCGTCTCCCCGGTGTCGATCCGCTCGCCGTGCAGCTGCGAGAGCGCCGCTTCCACGTCGCGCCACACGACACCCACGGCGATCCCGAAGACGCCCTGACCGCCCTGGAGCAGATCGTGGACCTCGTCGGGCGACGTGCACTCGTAGACCGTCGCGCCGTCGCTCATGAGCGTCATCCGCTCCAGGTCCGTGAAGCCGCCGTCGCGCAGATGCTGGACCGTGGTCCGGATGTTCTGCAGGGACACACCGGTGTCGAGGAACCGCTTCACGATCTTCAGGACCACGACGTCCCGGAAGCTGTAGAGCCGCTGGGTCCCCGATCCGCCCGCGGAGCGCACACTGGGCTCCACGAGCCCCGTACGGGCCCAGTAGTCGAGCTGTCGGTACGTGATGCCGGCGGCCGCGCACGCGGTCGGCCCCCGGTAACCGATCTGTTCCTGTTCGGACTGTCCGGACGTGGCGTCCCCGCTCCCCTGAACGCTCTCCTGAACCGCAATCGGCCTCTGCGGAGAGTGACCGGCCGTGCCGCTGTGAAACGGATACGGCCCACCCATCGCCGTACCGTCGCCGCTGCTTCTCACGCCGACCTCCGTCCTTGACCTGCCTTCTCGACGGTAGGCAGTCGCCAGGGGCTCGTCAACGATCGCCACACTCGGCACGCCGAGTGATAATCACCCTAAGAGTGGTTTGCCGTACCGCACCGCCGGGAAAGGCTAGCCGAATGGTCCGCCGGGACCCTACGGAATCGGCGGACTACTGGCTGTTGGTACCGAAGTCCTCGGGCGAGATCTGGTCGAGGAACTCGCGGAACTTCTCCACTTCGTCCTCCTGCTCGTCCGGAATGGCGATGCCCGCGTCGTCCAGGACACCGTCACTGCCGTAGATCGGCGTTCCGGTGCGCAGGGCGAGCGCTATGGCGTCGGACGGCCTCGCGCTCACCTCGACTCCGCTGGCGAAGACCAGCTCCGCATAGAAGACCCCTTCCCGGAGGTCCGTGATGCGCACCTCGGTGAGCTCCTGACCCACCGCCTCCAGCACGTCCTTGAACAGGTCGTGGGTCAGCGGCCGTGCGGGCGCCATCCCCTGCTGTGCGAAGGCGATCGCGGTCGCCTCCCCTGGTCCGATCCAGATGGGGAGGTAACGATCGCCTCCCACTTCACGCAGGAGCACGATCGGTTGGTTGGAGGGCATTTCCACCCGGACACCTACGACGTCGAGCTCGTTCACACAGCAACCCTAGGACGTGCCCGGCCGGTTTGGGTAGTCGGGCACCTCCCGAGTCAGGGCAACCGCACTCCGAGCGCCGTCTGTACCAGTGCAGAATGCAGCTTTCCGGTCAGCCCGGCGAGCTCCTTCGTACGGGCTTCCGCATGGGCTCTGGTCTGCGGGTTACGGTGCCGGCGCAGCGGCGCGACCACCTGGTCGACGAGGCCGGCCTCACGTTCGGCCGCCGACTTCATGGTGCGCAGATGTCTGGGTTCGATACCGAACCGCCCGAGTTCCACGACAAGCGCGGCGACCGTCACGGCCTCCGCGTCATAACCGCCGTCGGGCAGGGGCACGATGAGCCCGTACGTCTCCCAGTCGGCGAGCTGCTCCGCCTCGATCTCCGCGGCGGCGAGCAGCTCGGCACGGCCCACGCGGGCGGCAGTGGGCTCCTCGGCGTCACTCACGCCCCAGGCGTCACCCGGCTCGCGTGGTTGCCCCAGGGAGGGCAGTGGAGCCCTCTCTCCGCGCTCCAGGGCGTCCAGGTGCTCCCGGATGACCTTGAGGGGCAGATAGTGGTCCCGCTGCATCCTCAGGACGTGACCGAGCCGCTCGACGTCCTCCGGGCTGAACTTGCGGTAGCCGGACGGCGTGCGCTCCGGCTCGATGAGCCCTTCGGACTCCAGGAAACGGATCTTGGAGATCGTGACCTCGGGGAACTCGTCACGCAGTGCGTTCAGCACGGCGCCGATGCTCATCATCCGACGGTCCTCGGCGGCGGTGCCGTTCCCGGCACCGCCCCTCGGTGTTTGTGGCATGGCCCTTCCTGGGTCAGATACCGACGCCCCGCTGGCTGGCGTAGAAGACCAGCCGGTACTTGCCGATCTGCACCTCGTCGCCGTTCGACAGCGCGACCGAGTCGATGCGCTCCCGGTTGACGTACGTGCCGTTGAGGCTGCCCACGTCGGCGACGGTGAAGGACCCGTCCCCGAGGCGACGGAACTCCACGTGGCGACGCGAGACGGTCACGTCGTCCAGGAAGATGTCGCTCTGCGGGTGACGCCCCGCCGTGGTCAGCTCGCCGTCCAGGAGGAAGCGGCTGCCCGAGTTCGGCCCACGGCGCACCACGAGGAGCGCGGAGCCGAGCGGCAGTGCGTCAACGGCGGCCTGGGCCTCCGGCGAGAGGGCGGGCGAGGCGGTCTGCCCCGTCACCTCCGCGTCGTAGGCCTCCAGGCCCGAGATGGAGATCGTGGAGGTCGTCTCGGACGGACGCTCCGGCGCGGCCCCGGCCCGCAGCGGCGCGCCGCAGTTGGAGCAGAACCGGCTCGCCTCGGCGTTGCGGTTCCCGCACCTCGTACACACCAGGGCCATGGACGGATCCTCCTGCCGCGGCTGCCCCGCGGGGGCATTCGATGCGTACGGATCGGGGGTAAACCCTCCACCCGTACTTGAGGTTGACGGTTCTCCGAAACCTATGCGGCCCGCACCGGCAGGGTCAACAGACGACGCGCCCTGCGCGCCCGAATTGTCACCGCCTGGCCCACCGACCTGGTCACGGAACATCGGGCGCTCGCCGCCCTGCTCCCCGTCATCTCCATGGCGCGGGGCACGGTGCCGGGCAGTGGCGGGATTGCCGCTGTCCTCACGTGCACTCTTGCCGAACAACTTCGCAAACAACTTCACGGGCGATTCCCCTTGACCGAAACAGACCCGCCCGTGGGGCAGGACGAACCCTGATTGCACACACCGCCGTACATCGGCGGCACAGACATCCTCACAACGTCCGTATCCGCCAAACAGTTTCCACCACGCACCACGCTTACGATGCGCCGACCCCCCGCAACCTCATGCCCTCGACCGGCGGCCCCCATGCACCCCCGCCTCACTGGGACGACGACCGAGCGTAGTCAGGCCGCTTCGCCGCTCGCAAGGCGTCGACCACGATCTTCTCCGCTCGCGTCACGGTGACGGTGGCTTGCTCCTTCTCCAGAGTCTGCACCACGCCACCTGGGATGTTCAGCGCCGGCTCGAGGTCCTGCGGCTTGCCGATCACCTTGAACCGGTAGGGCTTGCCGACCTTGCGGCCGTCCACCCGTACACCGCCACTGTCCGTATCCGACAGATAGGTGTTGGCCACTACGCGTACATCATTGATCTGGATGGCCTCGGCACCCGCGGCGCGCAGCTCCTGAATGGCGTCGAGCAGCATGTCCGCCTCGACCGACCCCTTCTTGTCATCGATGGTCAGCGTGATTCCAGGACCCTGCGCCGCCACGGTGCCCGCCAGAATGCCGAGTTGTCGTTCCTTCTCGACAGTCTGCTTGCGAGCCTCCTCGGCCTGGTCCGAGCTGTTCTCAAGCCCGGTGCGCTGATCCTCGAGACGCTGCTTCTCACCTTCCAGACGCTGTGTACGGTCATCCAGTTCATCGAGGATGCGTACGAGATCTTCTTGGCGCGCGCCACGCAGGGCACTGCTGTCGTTGTTGGAACGCACCTGGATGGCCAGGCCGAGCCCCAGCACGAACAGCAGCAGGGCGACGATGAGTTGAGGACGCGTGACGCGCGGCGGCCACAGGCCCTTCGCCAGCCGCTGACGGCCGCTCTGCGACGCCTGCCCGTCCTTGGCCCGTACCTGCTCGTCCTGCTGGGGTGTCGCGCCCTCCACGGGCTCCTCAGGCTTCGCGGGCGGGCCCTGCACCTCGGCGGGAAGCTCCCTGCTCCGGTTGTCGCCCCCGGGCGTCTCTTGCGTACCCATCCGCGTCACGCCCTGAAGATGTGTCGGCGGATGGCGGCGGCGTTCGAGAAGATCCGGATACCGAGGACCACCACGACACCGGTGGACAGCTGTGCGCCGACGCCCAACTTGTCGCCCAGGAACACGATCAGGGCGGCGACGACCACGTTCGAGAGGAACGACACCACGAAGACCTTGTCGTCGAAGATCCCGTCGAGCATCGCGCGCAGGCCTCCGAACACCGCGTCGAGTGCCGCCACCACGGCGATCGGAAGGTACGGCTCGACCACGGCCGGAACCTCGGGCCGGACCAACAATCCGGCCACGACTCCCACGACGAGGCCCAGTACGGCGATCACGATGTGCCCTTTCCTGCCTTCGGCTCTGCTGTACGTACGGTCACACTCGGTGCTGCCGGCAGTCGGACGTCGTCATGGGCGGAAATGCTGGTCCGGACCCCGAAGTTCTCCTGCAGAGCATGCAGATACTGACCGTCGCGACTGTTCTGGAAACGCGTGCTCAAGCGCTGCCCGTCACCCACCGCAAGCACCGTATAGGGCGGCACCAGCGGCTTGTTGTCGACCAGTATCGCGTCACCCGCGGCCCTGATCGCCGACAGGGCCGTCAGTCGCTGGTCATTGATGGCGATCGCCTCCGCACCGGACTGCCACAAGCCGTTGACGACCCGCTGCATGTCTCGGTCCCGCACCCGGCCGGTGTCGGAGAATCCCGCACTCTCCCGCGGCCCGCCCCCGCCCTGGTCGGCTTCCTTGGCATCGTCCACCACAAGCTTCACACCGCGCCCGTGGACCTTGGTGGCGCCGGAGAGCAGGGACACCAACTCACCCTGGCTGCCCCCGTGTTTCTTCAGTGCCTCGCGCTGCCGTTCGCCCACGTCGTCGCGGAGCGTCTCGACATCACCCTCGAGCTCATCGGCGTCCGAGGTCGCCGACTCGATCCGGTCGATGAGCTCGCCGCGCTCCTTGGCGACCACCGGAGCGGCTATCCGCGCCTGCGCGGCACCCACCGTGACCACCAGGGCGGCGAGGACAAGTCCGAGCGCGAGTCCGAGCTTCGCCCGCAGCGGACGCGGCATTCCACCGTCGCCCTGCGCCTTCTTGCGGGCCGCCGCCTCGGCGTACCCCTCGTCCAGGCTGTGGTCCATGACCGTGGTCAGCAGCGACATGGAGGCGTCCGGGCGCCGGGGGCGCGAGGGGGTGCTCCGAACGGGGGGCTGCTGCGGCATGCCGCACATCGTCGCACGTCGCGGGCCTTACCTCCGAATGGCCCCACCGGCGTGCCGGACAGCACCCCTTACGGGTGCCGTCCGGCCCGTGCCGCCGGTCAGCGACCGGCGCTGTCCACCACGGCCGACCACTCGTCGAGCAGCGCCTGAGCGGACGCGTCGTCCGGTCCCTCGGCCCACAGATGAGTGACGGCCTCAGCGGGATCGGGCAGCACAAGGACCCATCGCCCGTCGGCCTCCACGACCCGCACACCGTCGGTCGTGTCCACCGACCGGTCCCCCGCAGCCTCCACGACGGTCCGCATGACGAGCCCCTTGACCGCCCAGGGCGTCGCAAGGTCACGCCGCAACACATGCGCACGCGGGATACGGGCGTCGATCTGGCTCAGCGTGAGCTGCGTCCGTGCGACAAGACCGATGAGCCGCACGAAGGCTGCCGTACCGTCGAACACGCTGCTGAACTCGGGGATGATGAATCCACCGCGGCCGTCGCCGCCGAAGATGGTCGACTCATCGCGCCCCACGCGCGTCAGATCGTCGGGTGACGTGGTCGTCCAGTCGACCTGCGTCCCGTGGTACGCGGCCACCTGCTCGCCGATGCGCGTCGTCGTCACCGGCAGCGCCACCCGCCCGCTGCGGCGTTCCGCGGCTACCAGGTCGAGCATGACGAGCAGCGCACGATCGTCCTCGATGATCCGCCCCTTCTCGTCGACGAGCGAAAGCCGCTCACCCACGGGGTCGAACCGCACGCCGAAGTCGGCACGCGAGGACGCCACGATCTCACCGAGCCGCACAAGGCCCGACCTGCGTGCCTCGTAGGTCTCGGTCGGACGCGACTCGTCGAGACCCGGGTTGATGGTCAGCGCATCGACGCCGAGACGGCCGAGCAGGCTGGGCAGCACAAGGCCCGCACTGCCGTTGGAGGCATCGACGACAACCTTCAGATCCGACTCGGCCACGCCTGTGGTGTCGACATTGCGCAGCAGCGAACCGGTGTAGGAGTCGAAGACGCTGGACGGGAAGTGCAGATCCCCGATCTCCCCGGGGAACGCCCGCCGGTACTCCTGACGCGCGTACACCCGGTCCAGCTTGCGCTGGCTCCCCTGCGACAGGTCGGCCCCGCGCGCGTCGAAGAACATGATGTCGACGGAGTCGGGCGCCCCTGCCGTCGTCCGGATCATGATCCCGCCGGCACTGCCCCGAGCCGTCTGCTGCCTCGCTACGGGCAGCGGTACGTTCTCCAGATCTCGTACGTCGATGGCGCTGGCCTGCAGGGCCGAGATCACCGCTCGCTTCAGGGCCCGCGCGCCTCGCGAGTGGTCACGCGCCGTGGTGACGGTCGACCCCTTCTTGAGGGTCGTGGCGTACGCCCCCGCCAGCCGTACCGCGAGCTCGGGCGTGATCTCCACGTTCAGGATCCCGGAGACCCCACGCGCACCGAAGAGGTGGGCCTGGCCCCGCGACTCCCAGATGACGGACGTATTGACGAACGCGCCGGCCTCGATCGTCTTGAACGGGTAGACCCGCACATTGCCCTGAATAATCGATTCCTCACCGACGAGGCACTCATCGCCGATGACGGCGCCGTCCTCGATACGGGAGGCCCGCATGATGTCGGTGTTTCTCCCGACGACACAGCCCCGCAGGTTGCTGTGCTGGCCGATGTAGACGTTGTCGTGCACGACGGCCTTGTGCAGAAACGCCCCGGTCTTGACCACCACGTTCGAGCCCACGACCGTGTGTTCACGAATTTCGGCGTCCGCCTCGACCTTTGCGTAGTCGCCGATGTAGAGCGGCCCGCGCAGCGTGGCATCGGGGTGTACCTCGGCCCCTTCGGCGACCCACACACCCGGTGAGATCTCGAAGCCGTCGAGCTCCACGTCGACCTTGCGCTCGAGCACGTCGGCCTGAGCCTTGACGTAGCTCTCGTGCGTGCCGACGTCCTCCCAGTAGCCCTCGGCGATGTACCCGTAGACGGGCTTGCCTTCCTTCATCAGCTGAGGGAAGACATCCCCGGACCAGTCCACCGACACATCGGCGTCGACATAGTCGAAGACTTCGGGCTCCATGACGTAGATGCCCGTATTCACGGTGTCGGAGAAGACTTGCCCCCAGGTCGGCTTCTCCAGGAAGCGCTCGACCTTTCCTTCTTCGTCCACGATGGTGATGCCGAATTCCAGCGGATTGGGAACGCGCGTCAGACAGACGGTGACAAGCGCGCCCTTCTCCTTGTGGAAGTTGATCAGCTCGGTGAGATCGAAATCAGTCAGAGCATCACCGGAGATCACAAGGAACGCATCATCCTTCAATGCTTCCTCGGCGTTCTTCACACTCCCGGCAGTGCCGAGTGGCTTCTCCTCATTGGCATAGGTGAGCTCCATCCCGAGCTCTTCACCATCGCCGAAGTAATTCCTGACCAGCGAAGCCAGGAACTGGACTGTTACCACGGTCTCGGTGAGCCCATGCCTCTTGAGCAGCCGCAGCACGTGCTCCATGATGGGCCTATTGGCCACAGGCAGGAGCGGCTTGGGCATACTCGAGGTCATAGGGCGAAGGCGCGTGCCTTCGCCTCCGGCCATTACGACGGCCTTCATGTCGGAAGCGTCCTCCTCAATAGGCGACGATCTAGCCGACTTAGCCCGCCAAATTAGGCCCGCATATCTGACTTACGGGTCTGCAAGCCTCTACAGCTGCCGAATCGGCGAGCTCAATCGGCCGTGACGTCCGCACGGACAAGCCGGCGGACCTGAACCACGTAGAGGATCCCTGCCCACCAGTACAGAGTTGTACCCCATCCTGCGAACGCCCATCCGAAAATAGCAGCGAGAGTGTTGATCCAGCCACTGCCGTCACTGAGGAGCAGTAGCGGAAAGGCATACATCAGGTTGAAGGTCGCTGCCTTGCCGAGGAAGTTCACCTGCGGCGGCGGATAGCCGTGGCGTCTGAGGATCCCGACCATCACCAGGAGAACCAGCTCGCGCAGGAGCAGCACCGCGGTCAGCCAGAGCGGGAGAATCTCCCGCCACGTCAGCCCGACCAATGTCGACAGGATATAGAGCCGGTCGGCAGCCGGGTCGAGCAACCGTCCGAGGTTGCTGATCTGGTTCCAACGGCGGGCCAGCTTGCCGTCGAGATAGTCACTGATGCCGCTCAGCATCAGCACCAACAGCGCCCAGTGATCACTCTTCGGCCCGCCGAACTCGGGCCTGAGGATCAACCACAGGAAGAGGGGTACGCCAAGGAGACGCGCCATGCTGAGGATGTTCGGGATGGTGAGGACCCGGTCCGTCTGGACGCGAGTCTCCTGGACCTCCACCCGGGGGCCTCCTGTGGGAAACGAGCCGATGATGCCTCCTGACCTTACCCTCAGTTGTCAGCCGGCGGTGCAGAGGGGTAGCCAAGGGGCGGAAAGGGTCCAGAAACACAAAAAGCCGTGGTCCCTGGACAATAAGTCCAGGGACCACGGCTATAAGTAAAGTTCGGCGGCGTCCTACTCTCCCACAGGGTCCCCCCTGCAGTACCATCGGCGCTGTGAGGCTTAGCTTCCGGGTTCGGAATGTAACCGGGCGTTTCCCTCACGCTATGACCACCGAAACACTATGAAACTGTCAACCGCACCGCAGTCGTGGCCCGACATACGGGGTTGTTCGTGGTTTCAGAACCAACACAGTGGACGCGAGCAACTGAGGACAAGCCCTCGGCCTATTAGTACCAGTCACCTCCACCCGTTACCGGGCTTCCAGATCTGGCCTATCAAC